>JAHDFT010000062.1 GCA_020628015.1 Bacteroidota bacterium | reverse complement strand
TGGTATTTGTGGAACAATTGAAGAAAGAAATGGAATAGCATCTCCTTTCTTCCCATTCAATATAATCAAGGCATACACCATGCCTATCTAAAAACAATACACCAAACCATCAAACAACCACCTTATGAAGCTAGTACTCGCCATCCTCCTTTTTATGTTTCTTCCAGCCATTATTGCTTTTGGCTATCAATCTATTATGAAGTTACGAGGTGTTAAAGTCAATGAAGGCAATAGCCCTGTTTTTGCTCTTTTTTGGCTTTGTATGGTTACCATACCCATTGGTGCTATTGCCTTAATTATTATTGGTATTCGGAGTTTTATGAATTGACAATCCTCGGCTCACTTCTCCTAAAAAACACTCCCCTACTCTACTATAATTCTATATTCTCCTTCTTTCAACTTAGGTAAGCCTATCTCTAAGCGTGCTGCATTACTCTGCTCCAAATCAGCAATAATGGCTGGTAATTTTTGCTTTGTCTCTAAGTCAAACTGTTGATTTGTTCCATACAATTGAGGCTGTTTAAGGATTTTAGCTTTCATATTATCCACAAAATTAGCATAAATCTCGGCTGGCATACGATTGGCTTTAACCTCTAGCAGTAAAAAGGAACTGTATTCTTCTAAATAAGTGGCAACATCCCAATCCATAGGTGGATGCAGCAATAATAGCGACTGTACATAATTATGCTCTTTGACTACAGATGCTGGTAGGTATCCATATAAATCCCATAACCCTTTTAAAGTCAAGTGATTTTGTAGGTCAAGCTCAGACTGTAATTGCCAAAGCGAATCCTTAACCGCCTGAGACAATTCCAAGTTGAGGCTTTTTTGATAGATCACACCAGCCTCAATCCCTTTGCTTTCATAAACAGCATCAATTTTTGCAATCAGCTCCTCATCTAAAGTCCCTTTGGCTAATTTGCTTCGATACTTTTGGTCATTTTCACTAATGCTTTTTAGTATATTCGCAAGTTTGGACTTTTCTGATTCTGAAATGACTTTTTTTGATAATGCTTGTGAATATACTCCAACACAAGAAGTACCTAAGATACTTGTAATTAAAAAAGAAAATACGATTAAATTTCTCATGACAGTTTATTTTGTGAATGATTATTGATTGTTCTCCACAAAGTAAAGCCATAAAAACAAATGATTTACTTAGTCAAAAACGAAGAAAACTTAAGCAAGGATTAAAAAACTTAATGAAAACTTAAGCAGACTTAATTACTGTTGAAATTATACTATTTTTAGTCCATGAAACAATTGCTTCCGCATTATCAAAAACTGAGTCTACTCGCATTGGCAGTATTTTTACTTTTAGTAGTTTTGCAATCCCTATGGTTACAGAAAGCAGTCAGACTACAACAAGAGGAGATGCAACTCCAAGTTCGACAAATCATTCCAGAAATAGCTATGGCACTCTATAAGCAGTCTCCTAATGCTTTCAAAAAAACACAACTCTCTTTTCATGAATTGGAAATGCTAAAGCTTAAAAACATCGTTCACCACTACCTAGATTCTATACAAATTGATTTTGCAACCCACTTTTCAATTTATCATGAAACGAAATCCAATCTTTTTATAAGTGATGCCCCTAATCTGAAAAAGGAATTGATAGCATCAGATATTCGAGCCTGTATGTCCTGCATTATTTCATTTAGTGTAGTAGATCAAGAAGCCCCACAACGTTCTATAGACGAGACAGAGGAAGCATACTATCAAAGAATAAATGAAGGAGCGCAATTTTCCTATTTTGCACCAGTTCAAGAACTCAAAAAGGAAGATAAAATCTACTTAACGATGTATCAGCCGCATGCTTTTGGTGATGCGCTTCAATCAATGATGCTCTTGTTTGGGATAAGTCTGGTACTACTATTGATATTATTGTATCTCTTTTATCATCTATTGACCTTGTTATCTAACTATCGTATTTTAGCCAAATTGAAGGAAGATTTTTTCAATAATGTGACTCATGAGTTTAAAACGCCTTTAAGTTCAATACGTCTAGCATCACGTGTATTGCGACAAAATAAAAACCCAGAGAAAAATAATACTTATTATGACCTGATTGAACGAGAAAGCAAAGCCCTAGAAATTCAAGTAGATAAATTGCTAGAACTGTCCCTACTAGATAATGATGTCATTACTTTAGAAAAAGAGCCGCTTGACTTACATATGCTCCTTGAAGCTATCCCTGACAGACTACAACCTTTACTTCAATCTCATAAAGGTCAACTACATTTAAACCTTCAATTGAGTAACAGTAGAATAGTAGGCGATCAACATCATTTGTTCAACTGTTTTTGTAATCTTGTAGAAAACAGTTTAAAATATGCGAAAGATCATCCTGTGGACATCTGGATAAGTTCAAAAAGCAAATACGGAAAAGTTGTGCTTACTTTTTGTGATAATGGTCCAGGTATCGCTAAAGCACATCAAGCCCATATTTTTGAAAGATTTTATAGAGCAAAAAAATCAGAAGAATATACCACTCAAGGTTTTGGCATTGGTTTGAGTTATGTCAAATCAATTGTTGAAGCCCATCAAGGAAGCATCACCTTAAACCCACATTACACTAAAGGATGCGAATTTATCATCAGTTTACCACAATCAAAATGAAGCAAATTTTATTATTAGAAGACGATCAAAGCTTTGGTTACATCCTTTCTGAATACCTCAATATGCAGGATTTTCAGGTTACTTGGGCAAAATCAGCAGAGGAGGCATTAAAGTTATTGCAAAAGCAACATTTTGACCTAGCCATACTAGATATTATGTTGCCCAAAATGAATGGTTTTGAACTTGCTGAAATACTAAAAAGGGAAAATGAAGATTTGCCATTCATTTTTTTAAGTGCCAGATCATTGAAAATTGACAAATTGAAGGGATTCAAATTGGGAGCCTACGATTATGTAACCAAACCTATAGACGAAGAATTATTAGTTGCTAAAATCCGTGCCTTACTCACCCTTACTCAAAAAAAGGTAACAACACAATCATCTTATACAATCGGAAAATATGATTTTTTTCCAGCACTTTTAAAATTGGTTTTTCAGGATGGCTCAGAAATCAGATTGACCGCACGAGAAACAGCACTGCTAAGTATGTTGTGTCAACATCACAACCAACTATTATTAAGAAAAAAGGCGTTAAAAGAGATTTGGGGTATACAAGATGAATTTAGTCGTAAAAGCATGGACGTTTTTATTTCTCATCTCAGAAAATATTTATCGAAAGATCCTTCAATCAGCATAGAAAATGTACATGGTAAGGGGTTTATATTTAAGTATTGAGTGTGTAATGAACCTAATAAAAGACGCAGAACCCAACAATAAATCAAGAAAACAGGCGAAATATATTCCTTTTTGGGTTTAAAATAATTCCAAAATCCTTCTTTTTGTAAAAAAAAAGTCTTTTTATCGGCAAACAAGTAAAAGGGAATAACTGTTGTTTATTTTTAGGTAAACGTTTAATAATTTTTCTACTTACAATCAGAATCAAACCAGCCACTCTTATTAATCACCTTTCACTTGTTTCTCCGTAGATAATGACTATCACAATAATTGATAGCTCAATAAGCAAATTCGTATATTATATAGAATACAAAATAAAATACTAAAATATGGATACCTCAAAAATTATGCGTTCATTGAAGGGCAAGAGAAATGTCAGAGCAATGAAAAGTTGGAAATCAATTGCAGGAGATGCACCTTTTGACTCCTATTGCATTGGTCCACTTGACCTAAAGAAAATTGCTAGTAAAATAGAGCCGAACCACGAACTCTCACTAGCACTATGGGCTGAACCGCTTTTTGATGCTAAAACCTTAGCCACTTATATAGAAGAAGGGGATAAAGTTACTAGAGAACAGATTGAAAATCAGATTAGTGAGCCAGGTTTTTGGTTACTCGCACATAGCTACTGTAACAATCTTCTCAAAAAAGTACCATTTAAGCAAGAACTAATGGAAGAGTGGTTGATGGAAGAAGAACCCACTAAACGTAGATGTGGTTTTATGTTATTGTATGATCTTGCTAAAACAGACCCGAATCTTGAAGACTTCTATTTTGAGCCTTATTTGGATATGATTGAGGCAGAATTACAAATGGAAGATAATCATGTAAAGGATGCCATGAATAATGCCTTGTCGATGATTGGACAACGCAATAAAAACCTCAATGAACGGGCTTTGTCTGTTGCTAGAAATATCGGAAAGGTATACGTCACCTATAATGGGCAACCCTGTGAAGCAATGGATTGTGTCAAACATTTGACTAGCCCTATTGTGCAATCTATGATTGTTTAGCAATCCAAGCTAAATACAAAATTATAAAAACAAAAACGGTCGCAAAATTGCGACCGTTTCTAGTTATGAGTAAGTTATAGTGATCTACTACTTTGTTCATTTTAAACCTTAAATTACTTCCCCTTATTCTTCTTCCGCATCATCCGCTTATACTTACACTTATTACACTTCACCACAACCGTCTCCTTCTGCTTAATCACCGCCCCATTCTCCAATTTCACCTCCGCCTCTACATCATACGTTCGATTTTTCTTAGAAGTATAACTAAACTTGGGCTTAGAAGACTTTTTCTCCCCATCAAACCGCCAGCTCACCGATTCCACATCATAATAATTCGGCTTCAACTCACAATCTAGGTGAATCGTGCGACATTCTGTGGTTGTACTAACCGCCACCTTTGGCATTGGAAAATTAATCTCCGCATTCATCTCTCGTTCCTGTCCGTTGATCCACTTAATGAAAAAAGAGACCTTATACTCTCCAAAATCCTTATAAGTATGATTACCCGTAGCAGGAATCGTTTCCGTAAAACCATTATTAGGCATATCATCACTAGACAAAATCACCCCATCACCAAAATCCCACCGCCAAGACTCAATCGCATAGGCAGGTGTAAAACTTGGTTTAAAAGAAATCGCCCTATTCTTACGATCTACATCCAAATCAAAATTAGCACTATAAGCGGTTTTACGAGCAACATCCTTAGTCAATTGATCATCAGCCGTCATCACCAAAGCATAAGGCTGTACCCCATAAGTCGCATCAATATAATTTGCTGCCACTTTAACCGTATATTTCCCCTTTGTTGGATTCAATAAACGAATGCGTTGTACATTATTCAAAATATCCATCGGTTCCTCTTTCAAACCATTTGGATAAATCACATTGCCTCTAGGCGTTTCCAATTGTAATAATAATTGATTAACGATATATCCCTCTAGCAAAGGATCTGGTGGATCATGATAAACAAGGGTCAAACTCACAGGCACACTAGGATCTTCTACCACAAAATTAAACTCCTCAAATTCTGCCATGCTTTTAAAACCACTCCCCTTTTCAGTCACATAATAACTCAATTCCCCTTTATCTGGTGCAATACAATTAACCATATTCACCAAACCCCAACCACTCTCATTCGTTGGCTCATCTACGACCAAGTACTCATTATTTTCTAGTAAATTGGTATGTACACCCAAAGCACTAGGCTCCTTCACCGCTTCCATTATATTAGGAATATAAGCATCAAACGCCTCATTATTATTAATGTCATAAATCTTTGCTTTTTCCACTTCCTCTGCTTCACTACTTTCAGTTGGCGCACCCAATAAAACCATTTTCCCATTACTATTATTGGCTTTATTACTCACCAACTCCATACTTTCCGTAGGCTCCGTTTCCTCCTCATTAAAAGGATCTTCTGGCACAAACTCCCCTGCCCCATTCACCAAAGTCGCCCTGACCAAAGCCGCAGGAATATAAGTCAATCCTTGTTTGCTATAATGCTCCCGAATCAAACCCAAAGCACCAGCTACCAAAGGCGTTGCCATACTAGTTCCCGAAACAGTCGCATATTTAGGATGTTTGCGATCTTCTTTAAAATCTCGATTGAGTTCATGACTAGCATAAGTAGAGGTGATATTTACCCCTGGTGCCACCACATCAGGTTTAACCCGCCCAACAGGAACAGGCCCCCAACTACTAAAATCCGCCTTCTCCGTCCCTCGAACAGCAGCACCAACCGATACACAATTTTTTGCAGAAGCCTGTAGAGAAATGGATTTATCGCCAAAAATATGACCGATATTACCCGCAGCAAAAAGAATGGTCATATCTGGATGCATCCACACATATTCATCAATCTCACTCGTTTTGGCATTGTAAACCGACTCCAAACATTTACAAGCATTGCCTTCCATACAAGTACAAACATCACTTCCCCAACTATTGGAATGAATCCGAACCCCTTTATCATAAGCATCATCAAATAAATCTGATAATTGGTAAGGAATCCCTGACAGCATACAAGAAGAACGAGTCGTTGTCTCTGCTTGTAAAGGTGGGCATTCTTGTATCTCTTGAAAATAAAGCATCGCTTCTGGTGCCGTACCTGAAAACTTACCATCTGAAGCCTTTCCACTACCTAGTGCAGAACCAGCCACATGCGTCCCATGCCCAGAAAAATCACGAGAACCATCATTGGTATATTCTTTAATGCCTAAGATTCTTCCTTGAAAATCAGCATGTTGATCGTCAATACCTGAATCACAAATGGCAATCTTCTGTCCCTTTCCTTTCAAACCATATTGCTTACTCACCCAATCCACCTTCATTATCTCCTTAGATTTTCCATTCAATAAACGAGGCGCAGGATTCAACTCCACCTTTAAGACTTGTCGCATTGCTTTTAAATCCTCAATCTGTGAACTAGTTGCAGCAGCTTCCACCACATAATGCCAATTGCGTTCAGCAGTATGTTTCACCACCAAACCTATATCTTTCAATTGTTGCAAAAAAACGTCCTTTGCTGCTGATTTATCCCCAACAACAATGACTTCAATTAGCTGTCCGACACTACTTATCGAAGGATCTCGACTAACGGTATTTAGATTATTATTGATCTTATGTTTATCCTCAAATGGACGCAATTCGACATAAGGAATTTGTGCCAATTTATTGTAAGCAGTACCATCAGCTTCAATTAGATAAGTATTATTGGTCATATACCCTAAGATATTGACCCCATAAGATTTCAAAGCTGCCTCATATTTAGGAGAACGACGCTCTCTTTTTACTTGACAATAATATTTCTGGATACCTTCATTACTAGGCACAGTCATACTACCTGCTGGGCCAATGACCCCAACACCATTTCTAGAGGCTTCTTCTTCAAAGATGGTATGCCCATTATACATCACCATATTGCTTGCTCTGGACTTACTTGGCGATGTTGTTGTGCCATAACTTTGAGCCAATAAGTTTAATGGACTAGCAAGAAGAAATAACAATAGGACTGATAATTGTTTTCTATTCATAATTAGCAGTAATAAATAGGACTTTAGATTTTAAATATTAGGACATCATAAAACACCCAAAAATCAAAAGTTGTGAGGGAGAATAACAGTCATTTTGCTAGACTGCACTATCATTAAAAATACATCAATTCTTATACCTATTAAAGGGATTTATTGGCATTCTGTTCCTAGCCTTAAACCCTTTTACAATATTGTGATATACCTATTAATTCTTGACAATAAAATGTTGATAACACATTAATATACAGCTACTCTTTTGCGAGATTGATACAGTAAATAAAAACATAAAGCAGACAATACATGCCACCAAAAATGACCTTGAAACCAACTTGTTTGATTGCAATAAAAATGATCTAATTTAAAAAAGGAAAAGCCCAAATAACCTACTACTGCTGCCATTATAAACAATAAAAGATGCCCCTTTTTGATATAATAATGTAGATAAGTCCAAGAAAGAACAATCCCGAAATGATAGGCAACCAATAAACCAAAATGATCCTGTGTCCAAGTCCATTGAACAGAATAATAAACCAATATAAGCGTCACTAAAGCCAATACCGACCAATGAAGAAGCGTCCATTGATCCCATTGTATCCGTTTTTTATGATGTAAAATAGAGAACAAACCATACCAATTCAAAATAAGCGCAATCACAAAACAGCCTGCCAAATCCATTTGATAACCAATAGGCAGAATAGCAGCATGATAAAAAGTACTTCCTACAAATAAGCTCAATAAACCCAAACCTAAACCCATAAAACAATACTCCTCCATTTTATTGAGTCGAGTATTGCCTTTATTCTGCCAGACATCCGCAAATATTGCAATACCAAAATACCAATAAGCCAAACTAGAAAAAACCGCAAAGGGTTGACGGAAAACATAGCCAATATGTCGATATTCACAAACTTGTGTAGGAAAAATATGCCCATAATTTGCCCAAAACTGGCTATCTTGCCCCAAATAATAGATGATGTAGAGTAGGAACAATAAAATATAAGTGGAGAGAAAGGCGATTCTATTCATTCGTTACAATATAAACAACACAAAATGCTCAATATAAAAAACTTTCGAGAAGAAGCCCATAAAATGGTGGATTGGATGGCAGATTATTTAGAATCCATACAAGACTACCCCATCCTATCCCAAGTAGAACCTAACACCATCTATGATGCCCTACCCAATGACCCACCACAAGACAGCGAATCCATCCCTCAAATCATGAAGGACTTCAACGAACTCATCATGCCTGGTATCACCCACTGGCAAAGCCCCAATTTCCACGCCTATTTCCCCGCCAATTCCAGCCGCCCATCTATTCTAGCAGAAATGTTAACCGCCACACTAGGCACACAATGCATGATGTGGTCTACCTCACCAGCCGCAGCCGAGCTAGAAGAAAAAATGATGGACTGGCTCAAAACCATGCTAGGATTACCCGACCATTTTGAAGGCACCATCCAAGACACTGCCTCCACCGCTACCCTTTGCGCCATCATCACCGCCAGAGAAAAACACAGCGATTACCAAGTCAATCAAAAAGGCTTCTCCACACAAAAAATATTTAGAGTCTATTGCTCTACAGAAACCCATTCTTCTATTGAAAAAGGGGTTAAAATAGCAGGTCTTGGACAGGAAAACCTAGTTAAAATCCCTGTTGATGAAGTATTAGCAATGAAGGCTGATTTATTGGAAAAAGCCATCAAGGAAGATATTGCGGCAGGTTATCAACCCGTTTGCGTTGTCGCTGCCATTGGCACAACAGGAACGACAGCCATTGACCCACTAAAAAGCATCGCAGCTATTTGTCAAAAGTATGATGTATGGTTACATGTAGATGCTGCCTACGCAGGAAATGCCTGTATTTTACCAGAATATCGTTGGATGATCGAAGGCACCGAAACAGCCGACAGCTTCGTTTTCAATCCCCACAAATGGCTCTTCACCAACTTCGACTGCACCGCCTACTTCGTCAAAGACAGACAAACCCTTTTAAAGACTTTCAGTATTTCACCAGAATATTTAAAAACAAGAAAGGATGGAGCGGTCAATAATTACAAGGATTGGGGCATACCACTCGGCAGGCGATTTAGAGCTTTAAAGCTATGGTTTGTCATTAGAAATTTTGGCGTAAAGGGATTACAAGCCATTATTAGAGGACATATTCAAATGGCTCAGGACTTATCTAAGGTCATCGAAAAAAGGGAGGATTTTGAGCTATTGGCACCGACCAATCTCAATCTCATCTGCTTCCGTTATCATCCACCTCATATACAGGATGAAACTCTACTTAATAAACTTAATGCAGACTTATTACATGCTGCCAATGCTTCTGGTCAATTATTTATCTCACATACCAAAGTCAATGGAAAATACACCTTACGCATGTGTATTGCACAGACTTATGTTGAACCCAAACACATGTGGGCAGCATGGGAAGCATTATTGAAATGCCTCCCATAAACCTTTAAAAAGGTGCTACCCGAATTGTTACATAGCTCCTTATTTTGTTGTATATCTAGTATTTTTTTGTAGCAAAAATGGTTGTTTTAGATTTAGGCTGTAGAGCCGCATTGCAGTGCGGCTCTACAGCCTAAAGTGTACGGGGGATTCCTGTATGGGGGGATTCCATATCCCCCCTCTTCCTTCCTTACGACTCCCACTCCCTAATACCTCACAAAACTCACCGCACTAATCGCCACACTTGGCTGATACAAATTAAAATCCGCCACTGTCACATTTCCATCCATATTCAAATCACCATGCACATAGCGATTCACAAAAGAAGATTCGATCAAATAAGTCCCATTATAATCATTGACCAAAACCCGACCATCTCCATCAAAATCACCCGCACGCATTGACCAATAACCACCCATATCCACCAATTGCGGTGTTGTTCCGACAGCAGAAGCCTGCCCAACAGCACTTGTAAAGTCATAAGGACTCGCATTTGGCAAAGGAATAGGATTCGTACTCATAATATCTAAGTGATTGCGATGCCGCACCACAATATAATACGGCTCATTGAGATTCAAACCGCAGAGTTCTACACCATCACTAATCGTACCATTATAATCTACAATATCACCGTTCTGTAATAATATTCCAGCAGCACTAGTGACGTACTGATTATTTTGATCCTGAATCTCTACAATCACCCAATCTACCGCATTTGCAGGCAAGTCATTATAATTACTCAAAGCCTCTGTACCACTATAATTCCAAGGCGCAGCACCATAAGGATGTGCCAAGGGTAATAGGCTTTCTTGCCAGAGATTCGTTTTCATCAAACCGCCCGAATCATATCCACCTTGTAGTAAGGCTTTTACCTTTACAATCGTTTTTCCTGTAGAAAAAGAAGCCGTATTTGAAGTTGGACTCGTTGTAGTTGTCCCACCACCAGTACAGTTTGTCGCAACTGTTACCTCATATTCTGAACAACCAGCCAAGCTAGGTAAAGTATAACTATTATTCGTCGTCGTCACAGAAGTCCAATTAGCACTAGTAATTTCTCGGTATTGGATAACAAATTCATCTCCACCATTACCCGTCCAAGTCAAATCAATATCGCCTGTCGCTGTATTTGGCGTAGCTGTTAGACCACTAGGAGCTTGCGCTGCATTAATTGGAGAAAAGAAGGTTCCTGTAGTGGAAAAAGCAGAACTAGAAGCAGATGCTGCACAGTTTGCCTGTACTCGATATTCATATTCCACACAACCTACTAAGTTGGCAATCGCAATACTCAAATCATTACTTGTAGCAGTAGCTGTTTGCCAAGTACTAGCCGAAACAGGTTTAAATTCTATAGTGTAATCAATACCAGCTCCACCAGCATAAGTCCAAGCTAAATCAAGGGTATTATTCGCTGTATTATTTGTTGCTGTTAATCCACTAGGAGAAACGCTGGCATCAATCGGACTAAAGAAAGTCCCTGTTGTAGAGCTAGAAGAACTTGTAGAAGATGCCGCACATACTGCACGCACTACATATTCATACTCCTCACAGCTATTTAAATTGCTCAATGTCAAAGCATTAGTACTAGCCGAAACCGTCTGCCAAGTCCCACCAATTGGTCGATAATCCACTTCATAAGCAATCCCATTGCCTCCACCAGCATAAGTCCAACTAATGGATACATCACTCACATTTGGACTTGCAGCTAAAGCTGTAGGAACCACATTTGCATCAATTGGGCTAGTAAATATTCCTGTTGTTGAATTGGAAGAACTCGTCGCTGATGCGGTACAAATCGCTCTTACAACATACTCATATTCCGTACAACTATTTAAATTACTCAATGTAGTAGAGCTTGTCGTTGCTGCTACTGTCTGCCAAGAACCACCAACTGGTCGATAATCTACCTCATAACTAATACTACTCCCACTTCCCGAATAAGCCCAAGTAATAGATACATTATTGGCATTTGGTGTAGCAGCTAAAGCCGTTGGTGTAGCACTAGCATCAATTGGGCTGGTAAATGTTCCTGTTGTTGAATTAGCCGAGCTAGTAACCGATGCAGTACAAATCGCTCTGACCACATATTCATAATCCGTGCAGCTATTTAAATTACTCAATGTTGCAGCCGCAGTAGTAGCCGTCACCGTCTGCCAAGAACCGCCAACTGGTCGATAATCCACCTCATAACTAATCCCACTTCCTGCATTGGCATAAGCCCAGGTAAGCGATACATCATTCACATTCGCAGTCGCATTTAAAGTATTTGGACTCGTATTGGGATCAATATTGGTGACAAAGCTCATTGTAGCAGAGGCTGTTGTACTAGTAGCAGTTAAAGGACAAACACTAGCAATACGATATTCATAAGTCGTGCAAGGATCTAAACCAGTCAAAGTATGGGTGGCATTATTGACCGAAACTGCTTGCCAATTATTACTTCCTGCAATCGCATATTCTACTTCATAACTCAATCCGCTGCCTTGTGCTGCCCAAGTTAAGGTAACATCACCTGTTCCTGCATTCACATTACTCGCCAAACTTGTAGGTGTAAGGCTATTGTCTATATCTAGGGTAAAAGTTTGTGTACTAGAAAAAGCCGTTGTTGAACCATCTGCTGTACATTGAGATTGTACTTGATATTCATACGCCGTACAAGGACTTAAATTAGCTAAAATACTACTAGTTGAGTTAGTAGTCGCACTCTGCCAAGTTCCCGAACCAACTGGTCGATATTGTACATTATAACTCAAGCCAGCACCAGCACTCGTCCAACTGACTGTAGCCGTATTATTAGCTGTATTCGGATTCGCAGCCAATCCTGTTGGTACTTGTGTCGCATCAATCGCTGTGGTAAAGCTTTGTATAGCAGAAAAAGCCGTTTCAGAATTATCTAATGGACAAATTGATTTGACTCGATATTCATATTCTGTACAACCATCTAAATTACTTAAAGTATAATTAGGATTACTTGTAGTAGCAGATTGCCAGCTCCCTCCACTTGGTCGATACTCAATTTCATAAGTCAAACCACTTATAACTGACCAATTCACTGTTACATCTCCATTAATACCATTTACAGCAGTCGAAAAACCACTAGGAACAGATGCCGAGCTAATCGGTGTATTAAAAGATTCTACAGTAGAATAAGCACTAGTCAAATTAGGGCCACAAACGGCTCTTACTCTATATTCATACGCTGTACAAGGATCGAGATTACTCACAGAAACACTATTGGTATTGCTATTATAAGTCGTCCAATTATTCGTTCCAGCTACCTGTACATCTACCTCAAAAGTCACCCCTGTGGAATTTGTCCAATTAAAAGTCGCTGCTGTGGCAGAAATACTAGTACTAGAAAGTCCAGTAGGTGTACTGACAGCAGTAATATTGACATTATAATTAGCCAAATCACTCTCTACTACATTACAGGTAATTTCTCTTACCTCCAAAGTACCTACACCAGCCGTATTCCATTGCACATCAATTGTATTGGCTTCTGGATTAACGGAGACAATACTTCCATTGCTAATATCCCAACACCAGATTGAACCAGCCGTTGAAGGTACCGTATAAGTCGCTGTTTCTCCTTGACAAACCTGTGTAGCCCCACTCACCACAGGCGTAGCAGGCTGCATCCGAGTATAAAAGAAGTCTCCCTTCTTTGTTACCAATTCTGGCCAAAAAACAGGATCAGGACCAAAGCCTCCAATACCATTAATCAACCAATCATCATCAAAATCGCCATTCAATGTCCCCCAATATTCATGATAAGCACCAGGCTCAATATTAGACTCTACATAAATCCCATTAGCTGCAAAAACATCATCCATTTCTTCCCCACCACAAGACACAGGCGCATTAATAAGAAACCCTCCTATACCAAAAAATAAGGTAGAAAAAGGAGCTACGCAATCCGAATGCACAATATCATCACCTGTTCCATGAAAAATCAACACATCTGGCGAACCAGGTCGATTATCCAACCAATCTAAATCACCAATGGAACCCCAGCAAGACACAACCCCTCTAGGTTTCCCTAAATGACGACCAGGCACCATACCAGAATTGATACTAATGCTACTACCACTTATAGCATTGATTTTGGTGACTTCTAAACTATGTAGTAAACCTAAATCTTCTGCAATTGTAACATTGAGAAAGTTCTTGATTTCATAAGTAGGCAGCGCATCAACTGCTCGTTCATCCTCATCCAAAAAGGAGGCATGTAAAGCACAAAAAGCTCCTGCGCTACTTCCTCCAATAAAAATATAATTGGTATCTACGCCTAATTGATCTGCATTTTCTTTAAAGAAACGAATAGCCGCACTCATATCCTGTGAACCTCGATACACTGCACGCAACAAACTCCCCTCATCTCCTACATCCGCACCAATACGATAATCTATTTTAGCAGCGACAAAACCTCGACGAGCAAAAGTATCGAGCAAAGCATAACCATCATCTGCCTCCTTCGTTCCCGACACAAAACCGCCTGGAAATGCCCAAATATAGGCAGGACGTTTGGTTAAAGTATCTGAAGCAGGCGGCATCATAATGTCCATCATCAAATCCTTATCGAAAATCAAACCCACTTCACTACCCAATAAAGGAGAAACTGAAACATTGAGGTTTTGTGGTGTTGGTACATCTAAAAGAAAATCAGGTGCATTACGAGAATAAATCACATCCGCATAATAAACAGGATTGCTAAACACTTCCCCCCGATACCGATAATCAGTACAGGTTTGAGCATCAGCCGTAGTAGGCAGCAGTATAATCGAAAGATAGACCACCAGCCCTAATAGTAGAAAAGGTAAGGAGTATCGTTTTGGCATAATGTATCTAGTTTTTTGTAATGGCGATGATAAACCAAGCAACAAGATACATTGTTTATCATCATCAATTAGGTAAATGTTGATTTATTATTTGTTCGCACCAATTCATGCCCCACCGCACATTCCAAACAACGCATGTTTTTACAATAATGCTGTTGCAATTGTAAAACCGCTTGGGAATGCAGGGCAGATTGAATCGCAATTGGCTGAGGTTGATTCCACTTTTTAAGGACGTGATTTTTTTCCGCAGGCAAGGCTTCTAGTAATGCCAATGCCTTTTCTTGATAATACAATTTCGCTCGCTTTTGTCCATATAAAAAAAGCAAAGGCGCAAAAGCATTGATAAGGAGGCGATGTAAAGCCGCTTGTCCCAGTTTCTTTTCTCTGTATTTAGAAACCTTATCCAATACATAATGCGTATCCCAATAAGTTGAAGGCGTGATCGTGTCTAAAGCAGTAATGAGGGCATTAGCAGCCGTATGTTGAAGTATAAAAGCAAAAAGGTTGGGATATTGATGCAAAATGACCGCCAATTGTGCCAGCCGAAGCGTCGGAAATCCAGCAGGACGCAAGCCACCAAATTTCCATTGACTAGGCTGCAAAGGCTCCAATTGGTATTTAGACTTCAAATATCGAAAATTCTCTTGTAATTTTTGTGGATATGACTCAGAAAATGTTGAAGAAAGTAAACCAGCCTGTCCAAATAGCAAAGCTTCCAGCAATTCCAGCTTCTCCGCACATTGGATAATCGCTTTATGTGGCAGGCTATTGGCAAGCATTTCAAAGGGTAAAGCATTCACCTTACCTCCCATTGCCCGAAACAATAATAAATAAGCGACCGCCTCCCAATTCTGTCCTTTCTGCTGCAATAATTCCTGAATCCGTCCTCCTCGCTGTTCCAATCGCTCAAAAGCCAAACGATCCAGCCAATTCATCAGGGTCAATCGACGAACACCTTTAATCAATCCACCACAGGCTTTGTTAGAAGGATTATTTTGTAGCTGCTGATAATTCTGTAAATAATGCGGTGCAATCCGTCCCTTCAATTCCAGCACAGGCAACTGATGTTTATTGGGAATCCGAATTTCTCGGTCATGCTCATATACCACATGCAAAATCACATTATCATAAGCCCGATCATTCTGATGTCGATGCCGCTCCCAATCCGAACTCTTCACATGGATTTCCACATTCCCCACCCACAAAACGCCACCAATCTTCAACTGAGCATTAAAAAAATCAGGTCCCGACTCCGCCAATCGAAAACCTGGCTGAATCACTTGAATCGCTTCCCCTGCTGTCGTTTGTAAATCTTGAAAATCATAAAGGCGATAATGCCAAAGGTAATA
>JAHDFT010000061.1 GCA_020628015.1 Bacteroidota bacterium | reverse complement strand
TGACAAAAATTGGATACTTTATTGTCATTATTTGGAGTTACCTTCATCAAGCTTTATTTTTTCTGGTATTTCCGATTGTATATTTTCTTAAATTGTAAACTCCCAGCACCAAAATTAATCAGTAAGCCAATCGGAAAATTATAAACAACAACATAATTTTTAGCTTGTGCTAAGTGTACATTTTCTAAATTGATACAGGCTTTCAACTCAACGATAATCTCACCTTCAACTACAAAGTCAGTTCTTCGAGTACCTACAACCTCTCCATTATAATATATCTCTTGATCTTTTTCCCTTTCAAAACCAAGCCCAGCTTTTTCCAGTTCAATGGCTAAACACCTCTGATAAATCAATTCTTGAAAGCCATTTCCCAAAGTACGATGTACTTTCATAGCACAGCCATTTATCTGGTAAGTGATATTATCTAATTCCATATGTTTCTCTTTTATTAAATAGCTCTTAACTTGCTTTGTTCACTTTTATTCATTCTTTCTTTTTTTGTCTGAATCAGGATTATAGGATTTAGGGATTTTCTTGATTCTTTAATGCTCATGGATTCTAGTAGTTATCGCTCATTACTTTATTTCTGTTCTATCACTTAATAGATGATTTGCCTACTATATACTTTTGGGAATAGTAAAAAGTTATTTTTTACTTGCTTCTTATTCATTTGCTTTTTAGATAAAGCATTTTGAAATTTTAGAGAAATAAGAAAAATCAAGTAAATCCTATAATCCTGATTCGAAAAATTAAGTAGTAGAAAGGAAACTACCATTCCTTTTGGTGATTATTTTTATTACTATACATATAATAATAAGGTCTACATTATTTCTATCTGAATTACTTAAACTCTGTATAGAAGACGCTCAATCTTTTATTATTTCCCGATAATTATGTAATATTATTTTGAAAATAATTAAGTATTATTGAGCGTCAATATCTTTAAAGATATACTGTATTTGTGATATTCAATGTAAAAAAAAATAAACCTCCCCAACAACCATGCTCAAAAAAATATACCACTTCTTTATGAAGCCCGCCCCATTGCCTTACGACTACAGCGATTGGGAAAAATGGCCATTTCCCGAAAAAGCCAAAAGAGTCTGTCAAGCATGGGGATTACAAGGCTTTGGCGCACCCCTATTCGCCCCAATATTCTATTTTTTGAAGATTGTATTTTATGTGTGGATGTGGACAGTCTTTTGCGCCTATTCAACCGATTTGGGGGGGCTAGATAGCATCAGTACTTGGTGGTTTAAGTTGGAAGCATTAGGGAAAGCGGTATTTTGGACAGCTTTAATAGAGGTGATTGGCTTAGGGGGAGCAAGTGGACCATTGTGCGCTCGATATATGCCGCCATTAGGAGGCATTACCTATTTCCTCCGCCCCAATACCATTAAATTACCCCTATTTCCTAAAGCTCCTATTATCGGGAATGATAATCGCAACCTCCTAGATATTATTTTGTACATCGCTTTATTAGTTGCGCTAGTTCGAGTGTGTATTGCCTCTGCGATTAGTCCTGAAATCGTATTACCTGTGGTGATTTTATTGCCCCTCATAGGACTTTTAGATCGACAAATCTATCTCGCAGCTAGAGCGGATATGTGGTATCCAGCCATGTTGGTTTTCCTCTTTCCAGACCAGACCGCTAGTGCTTTGAAAATCTTGTGGTTTGCAGTTTGGTTTTGGGCGGCTTTTTCCAAATTACAACCCTCCTTTACTTCCGTAATTGCGGTCATGCTTTGCAATAGCCCCTTTTTGAAATTCGATTGGCTTAAGAAAATGCTGTTCAAAAGCTATCCTGACGATCTAAGGTTGAGTAATACCGCTAATTATATCTCTCATTTTGGTACCCTCGTTGAATTTGTATTACCTACCATACTTTTTACAGGCAGTATTCTAGGCTGGTCACCTGAGATCCTATTTTATGCGCTATGTGGGATGACTCTTTTCCACCTCTTTATTTTTATGAATGTCCCTATGGCGGTGCCGATGGAGTGGAACGTGATTATGGCTTATGGAGGCTGGGTCTTATTTTATGCCCATCCTATGATGAGTCCACAAATGGTCAGCCATCCTGTGATTATAGCCCTTTTCGTTATCTTATTATTGGTCTTGCCGCTTTTGGGTAATTTTCATCCCAAATACGTCACTTTCCTAATGTCTATGCGTTATTATGCAGGGACTTGGCCGTTTAATATTTGGTTATTTAAAAAAGGGAAAAAGTTAGAAAAATTGGATGCTAATATTACCAAAACATCACCAGATTTGAGAAAGCAATTGTCTTTTTATTATGATGAAAAAACAAGTCAGAGTGTATTGTCTAGGGTGATTTCCTTTCGTTTGATGCATTTGCCTAGTAGGGTTTTACATGATTTATTACCCAAAGCAGTTCATAATATAGAGGACTATTATTGGCAAGATGGGGAGTTTATTGCTGGTGAGGTGGGCGGTTGGAATTTTGGTGATGGTCATTTTAGTAGTGAAACGATGTTGACAGCAGTACAAAAGCGTTGTCATTTTGAAAGTGGGGAGCTGCGGGTGATTATGGTGGAGTCGCCTCAATTGCATAATGGTCGTTTACATTGGCGTATTTACGATGCTAAGGATGGTTTGCTAGAGGAAGGTTATGCTTATATTAAGGATTTGAAGAAAAAAATGCCTTGGCCAAGTTAGGAGATATTGGGAAAATAAGGTATAGGGTATTGTACAACCTTTTTTTTATATTTTGCTTCTTTGTAAATGATTAGGAACGAGTAAAAAATAAGAGTACAAATTTGGGTTAGTGATGGATTAGAAATAAAGTCTATTTTGGCCGAATTTATTTCTGTTCCATCACTTAGGGAAATTTGATCCTAGACAAGACAAAAAACGTAGGCAATGCAGGGTATTGACAAGGAGCCTTTTAACGAAGTATAGGGTTAAATTCATTAATCAAAATGGTACAATTATTTTTTTAGCTGTTACTTGGTGATGGATTAAAAATAATATTTGTAATGAAAAGAACGTCATTTTTGAAGCAATGCTTACCAATAACTTTATTATGTTTGACACTATTGCTATTGACTCAATGTAGTGATAATGATCCAACTGTACTTAAAATAGGTTCAATATCATCTTCTGAGACTTGGATAGATATACAGAGCGATCCTAGTTTTGTTGATTATATTGTAAGGGGACCTTTTAGTATTGATAATGGAGCTACCTTGACTATTGAAGAGGGGGTAGTTATTTTCTTTGAGCAAGACGCAGCACTACATGTGAATGATGGATCATTGGTGGTTAATGGTTCGGAAGCGAATCTAGTAGTCTTACTAGGAAGTACCTTTGAGGCAGGTCATTGGCATGGCATTTTTATTAACGAGGGGGCTTCAGCTTCTTTTAAACATGCTTCAATTGCTTATGGTGGTGGGGCTGCAATATTTCCAGATCGACCTGCTGCGAATATCCAATGTAAAGGAGAATTGAGTCTCAAGAATACAATTATTCACAATTCTGAGGCAAATGGTTTAACACTTTGGGATGAGGCCAAGCTCCTTGAATTTGATAATAATCAATTTGTCTTGAATAAAGAAAATGCCTTTTTTTTAGAGATAGAACTATCCCATTATATGAGTAATAATGCAAATTTAGTTTCAAGTAATGGTTTTAATGGTGCCTATATAGATGGGACATTACTGCAAGATCAAGGAAATATAACTTGGAGTAATTTATCTGAATTTGGAGGCTTGGGAGGCTACAAACTGAGTTCGCTAGAACTCTCCAATACTCAATTAACCCTAGCATCTGGTGTCTCTCTTATTATTGAGCAAGAAGGTGGAGAAATAGTTGTAGGAAATAATAGTAGTTTAAATGTTATTGGAGATAAAGATGCCATTATTAATATAGAAGGAAGTATGAATAACAAAGGTTTTTGGAAAGGAATATTGGTAATGGGAGAAACAGTATTTAGTTTTTGTAATATTAAGAATACAGGATATGCAAGTGTAGAAGGAGATTTACCTGCCGCAGCAATTGAAGTCTTTGAAGGAAAAATGAATATTTCTAATACAGTAATCACTAATGGAGCAGGTTGCGGGATTACTTTAAAGGGAACAAATAATGTAGTCAATTCAGATATGGCTAGAGCCAATACTTTTATTGATTTAGATGGAGAAGATATTTGCGAATGATTATACCATTAAAGCAATAATACCTACGACCCAACAGTAAAAAGCAAAATAGATGATTTTACCTTGTCGAACAAGAGTCAGCATTAAGCGACAAGCGATGACCCCAGAGACAAAAGCTGCCAAAAAACCACAAGCATAGGGGAGCAAGACCTCTCCTGTGTTCGTGATGGCGGTTAAATCTTTGATCTTTAATATGGTGGCTCCTAAAATGGGAACTAAAACCATCAGGAAGGAAAAACGAGTGGCTTTTTCTTTATCTACTCCTAGTGCCAATGCTGTAGAAATTGTAGTGCCAGAGCGAGAAATACCAGGAAGGATGGCGACGGCTTGCATTAAACCAATAATAATGGCATCTTTAAACGTCACCTCTCGACGAGGCTCCCTTTCAATAGTCGTGAGCAAGAGAATACCACCTGTACAGATGAGACAGATGCCGACAAGGGTGAGATTACCTCCAAAAAAGCCATCTACCCAGTCTTCAAAAAAGATACCGATAATAAGTATAGGAATCATGGATAAAGCAATCTTAGCGATATATTGTGTATCCTCATTCCATTGAAAGCTAAAAAAGGCTTTTAACAAATTCAAAATATCTTCACGAAAAACAACAAGGATACTTAATACGGTCGCACCATGTACCAGCAGCGTAAAAGTAACATCATCTGCTCCTTTAACATCCAAAAATGCCTTACCCAATTCAATATGTCCACTACTTGATACAGGTAAAAATTCGGTGAGTCCTTGCAATATGCCTAGTAAGATGGCTTCTATTAATGACATGTATTGTTTTTTGTACTAAACGTAGCCTAAGTAAGCTTACTTCGTTGATTTCGCTACCTTTCGCTTCTTATTCCTAGAAGTACTAGTAGCAGTTCTTTTAGCCTTTGCTTTATTAGAATTTTCTGGTGGAGTTATTTCCACAGGGGCATCGTTTTTAGCAAAAATTGCAAAAATCTGAATGCCTAAACCAATCAATACTAATAGTGGAGCCAATACGGTTCTCTGAAAGCCATAAAGGGTGTCTTCAGGGTAGGTAGTCGTTAAGTCTGGCGCAGAACCGCCACCAATCATCAATACATAACCCAACAAAATGACCCCTATCCCAACCAACATAATGGTGAAGTTCTTCTTGCCAAATAGAAAATGATGTCTGTAATTGCTCATGATTCGAAAATTAATGGATGAGGTGGATGTGTATATAATAGTGTACTTAGTTAGTACAATTCATCCAAATTTTGTCTCAAATATCTGGACACAGCACCCGTTGTACTGACCAAAGAGATCAAAACGCCCGTGAAGATAATAGATAAACACAGGAAGACAAAATGTGGTGCTTGAAATATCAGTTTTAATTCTGGTAATTGTTGATGTGCCAAGAAAAGTACCAAAATCATTGCAATTGCCGCAAGCAAACCACTAATTATACCATTGTATACACTTTGAAACAAAAAAGGTTGACTTATAAAACGGCGAGTTGCTCCCACCAATTGCATACTTTTAATCAAAAATCGGTTACTATACATCGACATACGGATGGTATTGTCGATAAGGGTAATGGTGATAAAGAGAAATAACACACTCAATCCCAGCATAATCCAGCCTATTTTTTTAATATTAGCATGGATTACCTCCATCAATCCCTGATGATAATACACCTCGGCAATATTTTCTTTTGCCAAAAGATTTTCTTGTAAATTTTTTATTTTTTCTGGCGCAGCATAATCAGATTCTAGGTATAAACTAATAGATGCAAAAAGCGGATTATAACCTAATACTTCCAAAAAATCCTCATCAGTATACTCGACAAAGCCTTGTGCTGCTGCCTCTTTGGACACAAATACAGCATCTTTGGTAAAAGATTGTGCTAATAACCAAGTTTGTATGGCTTGTGCCTGTTCTGTTGTGGTCTTTTCTTGAAGGATGAGGGTAATCTCAATATTTTCTCGGAAGTGATCAGATAAAGATTTGGTATGCATCATAATCATACCCAATACGCCTACCATAAAAAGGACAAGGCTAATGCTGGCAATCGAATAGATATAGGCCGAAATTTTCGCCGATTTGATTAAAGTAAGGTTTTCCCATCTGGACATAATGCTAGTTTTAGGGGCTGGTGATCTTATTCATAATAGTATACCCCTAATCTAGCGCAAAAACAAAGCCGAACTATAGGCAAGCCCATTGACCACACTATTGAAATTGTCTCCCGACTGAATCGCTCCTGCTCCAAACCGTTTTTCCAATAGCCCCTTAATCGCTCGAACCATAGAGCTGCCGCCAGTTATAAAGACCGTATCAATATGCTGATCAGCGATGTTTTTAGTCGCCAAAAAGTCCGTCAAATATCTGTCAATTTTTGTGATGTCCTTATTGATAAAGGAATTGAAAGCCTCAAGTGTCATGTTTTCATTCAGGTCAATATTGTCTTGTTGATAAGCAATCACCACCTCCTCCAGTTCCGAAAGCCCAATTTTAGCCTTTTCGATGGCTCTAAAAAGCGCATAACCCAAATTATTCCCCACCAAAGTCATTAATCTCGCCACCGCTTCATGATAGCCCGTTGCATAATGATAATACTCCAAATCCGACTTAATTTTACGCCCTTTAAAGAAATTCATTTTCTCCCAAGAACAAATATTTTTGAAATAATGAAGGGGTAAGTCGAGCTTTTTATTATACGATTGATATTGCAAACCATAACCAAAATAAGGCACCAATTGATGCCACATAATACGAGCATCAAAATCATCTCCACCAATATGTACACCACCTTTAGCCAACATATCTTCTTTCCGATTGGCTTCCTTGCTTTTTTGAGGATCGAGTTGCATAAGGGTAAAATCAGAAGTACCGCCACCAAAATCAGCAACTAATACCATTTCTTTTTTTTGGATTTTTCTTTCGTAGGTAAATGCCGCTGCAATCGGCTCAAATTGAAAGTAGATGTCCTTAAATCCAGCGATTTTAGCGGCTTTGCGAATGCGATCTTGTGCGAGTTGATCTTTAGCTCTTTTTTCATCAAAAACAACAGGTCTTCCCAAAATCACCCGATCCACTTCCGCTCCCACAAAAGCATCTGCCTTGGCTTTGAGATGACTCAAAATCAAAGCTACCAAGGTTTCTGCGGTATATTTTTTATTGAAAACAAAGGTATGGGTAAAAGAAGTATGCGGCAAAACACTTTTCAAAGATTTCATCAAACGTCCTTCTAAAGCATTGCTCACATAACGTTCAATGGCTTCCTTACCCACAAAATGTTGAATTGGCTCCCTAGCATTTTTCGGTTGAGGGAAATAGAGTACCGATGCGGCGGTAAAGGTTTTTTCTATCTGGTGACTTGCTGTATTGTAAATACTCAAAGCAGAGTTGGAGGTGCCGAAATCTAGACCGTAGATGTACATGTAGTGGAGTTTTTTGATTGATAAGATAGAAATGCCTACAAGCAACTTTACTAGATATAAATTAAGTTCCAAAATAGTCGTAAAAAATACAGGTGAGTGTGATTTTTTGATTGGTACTTACAAGTTAGAATAATATCTATAAAAGCCACATTCTTTAATAAGAAAATCATTAAATTTTGTATGTCCATACTCTGCTTTTAATTGTTTAAAGCTTTTTTTGCGCTTCAAATTGACAAAATCCACCTTTTCTTCCTCCGCTTCAATAATTTCCTCCGCTTCATTATAATAAGTATTCAGCTCACATTTCGCCATCATATACAAAGTACGAGCATTCAACTCATCATCTGTAGAATATTGAAGGACTTTTTGATAATGTTGATGCCCCAAACTGGCTAAATTGTAGAAATTAGTGCCATATTCATCAATATTATACAAATTATACCCTTTGCCTTGTCGCATCAAAGTCGCAGCATCTTTATGTATGGGAAAATAATAATAATGACAACAATTATCCAAAGACTGTTGAGCAACCAAACCCCTAAAGTAACCCGTATTCGATACATTAAAATAATAATTGCCCAATAAATAATGCGATAATTTGCGTTTCCATTCGGTTTCATCTTTAGTCAGTGTATCCAGTTGGCAGAGGCTTTTAACAAGGGTATAGGTATTGAGTTTACTAGGAATGAAATCAAATATTTTGGCTAAATAAACCGAATCCACCATCACTTTTTCCTCTGGACAATTAAAACATTCTATAGTATTATTGCTAAATACTTTTGCAGAGATACTTTTTGAATCAGATTGGAATCTATTAAGGCTAGGACTATTGTTCATGACCTCCAAAGCTTCATGAATTTGCCCTACTTGTAAATGATGGTAGACTTTGTGAATTTTTAATGCATGACGAATCCCTTTTTGGGTTTGTCCGCCAGTAGCAGATTTCAACAATAGTTTTTCAAAGGCACTAAGGTCTGTTCTTTCGTTCATCGCAATTAAATCATCAACCAATTGCATGGAGTTAACCTTTGTCAAATTATCTAAGGTATTGTGTACTAGAAATGCTTTGGGGATTTGTTTATTTTTATAGTATACATGTCCAATATGATCCTGAATAATATATAGCCAATTGTGTTGAATATCCTCACTCAATGAGGTATCTTTGTCGTATACTGGTGCAAGTAATTTGGTCAGATAAGTTTCTCTTTCTGGGGTGATTTTATCCCAAGTAAATATTTTATAAACCTCTGCCAATTGCTTTTTCTGTTTGGCAAAAGTATTACCCTTTACCTCACTCATCATCTTCTGTGCTAAAGCTGGATCACCTTTTAGAAAAGCCATATAAGCCTTAGATAAAATCCAAAAATTCTTATTTTTAATGGATTTATTATTAGTCATTTTTTGAGCAAATTGATAGAGCGGTTTGGGGTCTGCAACCTGGTCTTTTTTGCCAGGTAATTGGTCATTGCTTAATCCAATATGTTTGTGTAGTAGTTTTCTTTCCAAATTATTGAGTTCTCGCATAAACAACAACTCCACTTTATCACTATTGGGATCATGAGCATAGAGTTTATTCAATTCTTGATAACCATCTGAAAAAGAGCGAAGACTGCGAAGGAAGAAGTAATCGAGCGTGTCTTTTGAGTTTTTAAAATGACTTTTGCCCTCTGCACTATTATTGGTACAGAGATTATAACTAATAAATGCTGATTTTTTGCGGTCGATACTATTGGCAAATACTTGAAGAAAATAATAAGCGGCTTGCTCATAATCTTTGATTCCATAATAACAACCACCCACTTGATCTAATATATAATAGTAAATCTCATTTTCTGGGAATTTTCCTTCTACCTTGTTTTCAAAAAAGTCAACCGCTTCTTGGAATTGTCCATTATAATGAAAAAATCGAATAATCTGATAGGCATAACGAGCCTTCAATTGTTGATTGGAGGCATTTTGAAATGGAGGGAGTCCCATATCTATATAAATGGCTTGTTCTACTAACATTTTAGAAGCATTATCATAACCCAAAATCTCCTTATAATCCCAAGAATAGGCGACTTGATGGTGAAAATAACCATGTGCATCATGAGCATAAGTTAGATACGCATAAGCAGCCTGTGCTAGTTCTCCTTTTTCCTCCCCCCAAAGTGACTTTAAGTCACTTCCATACACCTTTTCCGATAATTCTGCTACAGACCATTGAGGAAATAGTTCCTGCCACAATTCCAGATTTCCTTGATGCATTTTACTAGAATCTGCTGCATCTTCAAAGAAAATATACTCATGATCCCTCAAAAAAGGATAAAAAGAATGGGAGCGAATATTGGTTTGATCGAATAAATTATAGTAATAATAATCTTCTTCCCAATAACCTCCACAAGCCTTTGTATCTATTGTAAAGTAAAAGAACATTATAGATAGACAAGTAATGCTTTGGAGGATTTTATATACACTATTTGATTGAAGGAGTAGATTATTCATAGGATAAGGATTGTATTAGCTTGTCAAAATCACTTTCTTCTAAAACGGCATCATCTAAATGATAAAAAATGGTTTGTCCTAATTTTAGGGAGCTATTTTTGATAATTTCATGGGCTTTGACCACCTCTGTTGCCTCCAAAAACTCTGTTTTGATTGTATAGCCTTTATACAAATATAAACCATGAAACAAAGTATCTTGCAAGACTTCAAAAGTATTAGCACCAGTTGATTTGAAATGTGTATCTGTTGTTTGAAGTGTCTCTTGATGTTGTCCATTAATAAGGCGAATCTTACCTTTATTATTGCGAACAACTAATTGAGAAAACAACGGAAGTGCAATGTCTAGGTCTAGTGGATAAGTCGTCTGTTTATTGACATATTGCGCCACAATATCGGAGGATAGAATAGAATTTTTCTCAAAGTCATCCAATTTGCCCACATTATACACCATCAAAGCTCCTTTTTTTACTGGGGGAATACCCGTTTTTTTTGGAAATTTCACCTGATGCAAACGAATCGTCACACTCACCTCAAAACCTGCCTCCTGAATCAATTCAATCAATTTAAAATAACTCGATCTAGTACTTTGTGTCCAATCGCAATCCAATTGGATTTTGGTCAATTTTTTTCCTAAATGATGCTGACTTATTTGGTTAATTAAATCTGTAATTTGTTTACTCAACTTTTTCAATTCCAGTTCTTCTTCTTTGAAAATATTATTGGTCAAGAAAATAACTGGAATGATGTCATATTGTTTGAAATAAGGGTCAATTTCTCGTATGGTAGCCACAGGATAAATTCCCTCCGACCATGGAGTATGATTCTTTACTTTTTTGACATCAAAATAATGCAAATAAAGCTCCTGTGCATTGACTTTTTCTAGTGTTTTTTTAGTCATAGAGGAAGCCTTAGCCCTTATTTTCCAATGATAGAAGGTATATGGGGAGGAAGTTTTTGATGTGGAGAGATCACAAGCATATACTAGGCATAGGCAAAATAGGACTAGTAATAATAAGTAAGGGAAATGGTAATTGTTGTGCATATGATGGTGGCCAATGGCGTGAAGGATTAAGGATTGTATAATCTTTTACAATTAAGTCTCGATAAGGTTGAATAATAGGGAATATAAACGTTTATGATATAAAAAGAATAACTAAACCAAGTCCCCAATCTCACAATCCAAATACTCAATCAAATCCTGACTATTCAACTTAATCCCACTCCCTGGCTCACCCGAACTGATTGTCAAAAAATCCTTCGTTTGAAGATATTGATCCATCACCAAACGTCCTTTCCCAATCATCAATAGGGGAGAGATCGCACCGATAATCAAGCCATAGTCATTTTCCAAAATACTGCGATCCACAAATTTGAGTTTATTGCTTTTAATATGTTGGCGAGCTTTCTTTTGATTCAGAGATTGACCACCAGCCACTAGAAAGACATTGACATTTTTGCGTTTATCATAACAAATAAGCGTTTTAACCACCTGATCAAGCGGCACCTTCCTTTCCACAGCCGTTTCCGCACAAGTATAGACCTTTTTAGAATGCTCAATGATTTCAAAAGGAATATTTGCTGATTCTAGGAGGGAAATGCTTTTTTTTCTATTGTCCATAATACACAGTTTAAGGAAGAATAAATAAACCGTAAAAGTACGATTTTATCCTTATTCCTTATGAATAAGGGGCGGAGATTTTTGTTTATAGCAAGCTGCTTTTTTGTTTGGAATTATCAATGATCCTAATAATCGTAATCATTTACAAATACGTTAAACTACACAATAATAGATAAAGATAAACACTATTAGATGGAGAATCTGCATTTATATAATTTTGTTTATTAGTGTGTTAAGTAGTTTAGGTTTTGTTATTGAAATAGTTTTTTTTTATATTTGCCTAGCCACTAAATACTTTTATATTGGAGCTTATTGGATTATTTTTTGTACTAATAAACTTTTTTAACTCTTTGAACATTTAAAAAGCATATTGAGCAATTCAATATGTAAGTACATCATAATTTTTACTGAATCTATTAATACAAATTTCCAAAACATGCAAAGTAAGAACCCAAAGCTCAAAAAAGAGCCATCCAATCAACAGACTAATGCGCCAAAGCAGTTTTTTGAGGGTAAATCGGGTAATGCTAATTCTTTTTTCCCTCCTAAAGATGGTGGAGGGGCTGATAGCCGTTCTACTTTTTTTGGTGCTAGTCCAGCCATTCAGCAAAAAAAGGAAAATGGAGGTGGTAACCCATCTCGTTCGATGCCTGCCAATGCTACTAAGAAACCTAAGATCGGGGACGGTAGTATGTTGCATTTGTCAAATGTCGTTGCGCCTTCAGGAGGTAAACCAGGCAAGGCAGATTTGACCATCACTATGGAATACAAAACCGTTACAGACGGTAAAGGAAAGGTGGACAAAACCAATCATATTGATGTGAATGGTTTTAAAAAGATTTACAGTCAAGGAGATCAAATGATTGAAATGACTCAATTGCCTTCTGCAGGAAGTCCTTGTCAAACATTAGCCGATGCTAAAAAAGCGAATCCAGCATTTGCTGGTACTTATTATGAGGTCAATGTCAAATATGATTTTAAAGTAACCAAAGCTCCAGGGCAGAGCTTGTGGGATGTGATGAAATGGGAAATGGAGGAACAACAAAATCGAGGCGGATTTTTCACGCCTTTTGATATAGCTGGAGCAGGGGATTTAAAAGAGTTTACAAAAAAGAAGAAAAAGCATGTCAAAAAGAAACGTAAAGCACTTAAAAAATTAGATAAAGTAAATCCTAAAGATAAGCGTAAATCAAAAGATGACTTGATGAAGGAGGCAGAAGGTTGGTACAAATTAGAATCAGAAAAAAAACAAAGTGTTGTTACAACTAACCGATTGAGATATTTATTTGGAAATATGATTAATGATGATAAAAGTGGATTTCAAAATAAAAATATCGTTGTTGGAAAAGCATTTCATAAAAAATTAAGTAAAGATAAGGCAACAACTGATTTACTGAAAACACTAAAGTCTACTTTACATGCCGATTCTACAGCAGTTACGCCTGCTAAGAAAGTTGATATCGAAAAAGAATTAATGGCTTTTTATATACGCTATCAGAAAATTTATAATTTTGGAAGAACAAAGAAAGAACGATTTGAAGGAAAAGAGGATGATAGTACTGCGGTTGGTGCAGCAGGTATTTTAGGTGATCCGAATTATGTGGCACTTAGTCAAAAATTATATGGTACAGGTGCTCCTAGTACCTTTAGTTTCGGAAAAATGACCTCCGCCGAACTCTTGGCACATGAAGCAGGACATAATGCTGCGGCTGCTTTCAAACATCACCCCAAAGGAAAAGGCGATTATGAATACAAGCAAACTGGCTTACAAAGTAATAAACATAAGCATGTCAAGCCAACTTTAGCCAATACACTTGGTATTATTAATGATCCAAACAATCGTAAGCATATGACTAAGTAACGATGTTTATATAGAACCAAGAACTTAATTTTATCCTTAATTTCTTAATGTTTCATTACTTTTGAAGCCTTGAGAAATTAAGGAAATTAAGAAGGTTAAATGGTCTTGTTAATATTCCTTGTCCTTGCTTTCTTAATGTTTTATTCTTTTAAATTTTTGAGAAATTAACCATCATTTACTATCTCTTCAAACACAAAGCTTATATTATGAAATCCATATTACTATCCATACTTTGTTTTTGTTGTTTTAATATACAGTTAGTCGCCCAATCTAAATTAATCGAAAAAGAACTCATTTTAGCACAACCACACCAACTATTAATCGTAGATTCAGATGAAGACCGCATTGATGAAGTATATGCAAATTGTTTATTCCTAGAATATATAAAGGATTTTAATTGGCTGAATGTAGCCGAATCAGGAGCCATTTATACTGCCTGTGTGGAGGATCACTATGGATGGAATGTAGACTACTTTGATGCCATAAAAGCCGCCAGACCAGACAATTACGAGATTGCACCAATTGGTGATTTTAAGGCGATGCAGCAAGATGGAGTGGTAAATACAACAATCTTAGATTGTACGAAATATTGGAAAAAGAATAATGAATCATTGGTTTATGGTCCTTCTTTTTCCCTATACAAAGCTAAAGTAGACTGTATTTATCTAGGAGAGGAGGAAATTTGGGTGCCAGACTATGAGTACAAAAAATCTTGTAAAAAAACAGATAAAGTTCATGCTCAAAAAAAGACCTTTAAAGTATATGGAATTGTCAATGTAAAAGATTTTAAGCCTGTTTCAGCAACAAAATAAGGAGTATACTTATTTTTCTTGTTCACCAAACCATTCCTCCACTAAATTAACCGTTGGTTTATCCCTAATGGTATAGCCACCATCATAAAATCCACCCACACCAAACCAATCATAGAAAAAGACTCCATTGAAATGTTGGTCATTTTTCCAAGTATCAATAAAGGCTGCATAACAATTGTATTGCTCAATCAGGTCAATGGTCTCCGAAACATAGTAATTCCAAGGATGCATATTGGTGCCATCAAGTGAAGTATAACCAATTTCGGTAAAAATAAGTGGAATATCTTTATTTTGTTGCAATTGAATCAAGTCTTCCTTAATATTTCTCCAAGCTTCTAATAAGTCATTATAGCTGGGGTCTTTGCAGGTCGTTAACTCAAAATAGCCCGAAATACCTAGAAAATCCAATTGGCTATGAAATTCAATATTTTTAGAAGCATCCCAATTGGCAGAATAGGTCAAAGAACCGTCATAGATGCTTTTCACCAAATCAATAATGCCCAACCATTCTTTAGTATCACCTTGTAAAGAACACAGCTCCGAACCTACTGATAAGAGGTCAATTTCTTGCTGTTGAGCCAATACACTTAATTTTTTGTATAAATGTTTATAGGAAGCATACCATTCCTGTTTACTACTAGGAACAATGCTACCACGCCAATACTGATCACCATCATCTTCTAGTAGAACAATCGGAAATAACATCACTTTCAAGCCTTCTTGTTTAGCTTGTTTAATGGTCTGTCGGAGTTGTAGCCAAAAAGGAGCATCTTTAGGCGGGATTTTAATTGAACTAGCCGTATAATTTGCTTGGTAAAACTTGACATTAATACCTATCCAATCCGATCCTGTTGCCTTAATTTCTTGGATCAATAAGCCATAATCATAGTGATAAGTAGTGTCATGCAAGCCTAATATAAAACCTTTGATGGGTGGCTTAATACTATGCTTGGTAGCCGTTTTACCATCATCATTTAGGGGTTTAAAGGCAAAATGAAGCAGTAAAAAAATATTGGTCAATAATAATAGGAGAAAAGGTTTTAGCTTTACCGCCATTGGTCTTCTTTTGTGCAAATTATGGTAGATAGAATGATTATTTACAGACAAATATAAGGACTTATTAATGGCTGTAGGGTCTTTGGGGCTACAAAATGAAGACTTATGGCATTAGTAGGACAAAAACAAGGTGATTGAACTACAATTACCTACTCCCCAATATCTTCATTCCACAACTCAGGTTCTTCTGCAATAAATTGGGTCATGAGTTCAATACATTCTTGATTATTAAGGTTAATAACCTCTACACCATGTTGCTGCATAAATTCCACAGCACCAGGAAAAGTTTGAGATTCACCAACAATTACCTTCTTAATCCCAAACTGAACCACCGCCCCAGCACACAAATAACAAGGCATCAACGTAGAATACAAAACGGTATCCTTATAATGTCCAATTCGTCCTGCATTTTGTAGACAATCAATCTCCGCATGAGCCATCGGGTCACCCTTTTGCACCCGTTGATTATGTCCACGCCCGATAATCTCCCCATCTCGAACCAATACTGAGCCAATAGGAATACCACCTGTATTTCTTCCTTTTCTAGCCTCTGCAATTGCTGCGTCTAAGAATTTATCCAT
>JAHDFT010000060.1:6720-16102 GCA_020628015.1 Bacteroidota bacterium | reverse complement strand
TGTAACTTCAATAGTTTTTCCTAATTGCTTCAATTCTTCTTTAGCGTATTCATATATTTTTTGGATATAATAACCTCGCACAATAGCATTCTTCTTATGAATTTTCCGATCCATTAATCCATATATGAGCTTATTTAAGTCTGCATCTTCTATTGGAAATAGGGTTTGGAATTGTTCATACTCGTTTTTGATATGCTTATGGGTTATTAACATTTCTTGGTAGCGAACTTCAAGCATAAATGGGATTTTGTTATTAAAGTTAACAAAAGATTCCCACAATAGCAAAAAAACCTAATTATGCTAAATACTGAAATTAACAAAAATTAACAACAAAGTAAGAAAACATTATATAAGTGGTTAGATACCAACTAATAAACTAATAGCCTAAAATCTCATGAGCTAAACAAAACAACATCTATCTACATTAATTAATAATTAGCTACACTTTGTATCTTTTCGCCCTTACGTACTTGGTAACACCAAGCATCCATTAAACCAAAAGAATAAGTATAATGATCTGGTTTTAAAATAATACTCCCAGTAAATCTCAATATCCTTTTATTATTTTTAATCTTATAAAGTAATTTATAAAAGCTCTTTTTCTCCTCTTTTTTCAGTTTTGCTGTAGGGCGATTGAGTAATATTATATTAGAATTATTTAAACAGGTTTTGAACAATTTGACTTGGTAGCGTTCAAATTGACTCAATGTACAGCGACTTTTTTGACTTAAATCTTCATTTGTTAAGAAGGGTAAACATTCTTTTACAAGTTTAACCATTTCTGGATCCTGAGTGGCTAATTTTAAATAGTCAGCAATGCTCATATAAATGTGATAAACATCATCAATATGATCATTAAAATGAACAATATGAGTTTTCTTAGTTTGAATAGGTTTTAATTGATTTATTTGCTCCTTAAGCTGAAGTCCAACAAACTGACCTTTTGGGAGTGAAAATTGTATTTTATTGATTTGTAAATCCCATTGTTTTCTTGTAGACTTAGTACTCCTTTTAGATGCTTTATCTATTCGATTTATTACAGTATTTGCTTGAGGATTATTTTGTAAGCTTGGCTCTATTTCTTTCATAGCTGATCTATTCAATGGATATTTGAACGCAAAAATTTAAATAATTTAAACAAGATGTGTACCTAAAATACTACTTACAATATAATTTCCTTTCTATCAAATAGTTATGAGCAAACTCATAAATACACAATATAAAAGTCTTATTTTTTTCTAATTATTTTCGTTTTTTATCGAAATTTTCTCAACTAGTAGGCTTTTTTTCTAAATAAATACTAGGAATATATCTACATAAGAACATTTACTTTTTTATAAAAACATGCACAAACAAATCACATATTTTATCCATTCAAAAAAATACCAATCAATAGAACAACAAAGATAGAAACTTCAAATTCATATTACTTCAATACTAAAACTTTTAACTTGTTTTTTTTCCAATTTTTTTCGTTTCTAAGCTAAATTAATTTCCATAATTCTATGGTCAATTATCCTATTCTCTTTACAATATTTCTTTCTCTCTCCTACTGTCATTAGCTTACAAGAATTTAGATCAAAAAGTTTACTAAGCACTGGCCCATCTATTGCGATAAATAAGACTGTTGATTCACAACACTATTTTTTAATTTAAAATCATAAGATCATGAAAATCAGCTTCCAAGTCCACTGCACTTTAACAATACTTAATAATCACTACAACTCAACATTCAGTAATCCATTTCAGACTCATATACAATACTACTATTATGACGATTGACCAAAGAATTAGTCGATTTATTCGTTTTGTCCAACGACAAAAGCTTTTCTCGAAAAAACATAGTACTTCAGCTGAAGAACATGTGGCCATTTTGGCTATTCTTAATGAATATCCAGATTTACCATGGGTTTTAAGTCATTTAAATGACTTAGAAAAGCACATTGGTCTACGAAAAACAAAGCGAAAAAATCGCAGAAAATTGAATACTGCGATTTATTTGTTGAAAAACAAATATAATGCTAATAAGGATGTTACACAGACTTATATTGAAGCAGAAACTACACCTGTTGAAAATACAGTCGAATCGCATGACAAACACATAGAAGGTATTACGAAGACAGTTCCAGAAAATACTAAAGATGATGAGGAAACAATACCCTCTCTCACTAGTATGAAGCAATATTGTCAACTTATCTTACAAAGCTTAGGTGATGGTTTAAGAGCAGAATTGGAGCCTTATATCAAATATGTTACTGAACATCGTTTGTTAAAGAAAGCAAATCGTTTAGTGAAGTTGATTCAATCCAAAGTACTCAAACAACTCAACCGATTACTTACCCTAATCAAAATCCCTCAGCTCCTTCTAGCATGTCAAATATATTTGGAAAAACATCCTTCACTCAATCGGACTTTCCGACTAACACTACTCTGTTTGATATGTCTAGGAGTTTACTACCTTCATGATTATTGGACTTACATTATCTTACTTAAAGATCCTGTAAAACTAATATTAAAGGGTTTTAATAACCTAGCAGAAGTACTTCATTTTAGCAATGATTAGCACTAAATTTATTAACAATAAATCCCCTCTCCTATGAATTACTTAATATGCCAAAACGAGTCATTTTATGTCCATACCAAACAATTATTCCTCCTACAGCTTATTCAGTTTAATCGCAGGCAATCAGCTATTCTTCGATTACTGGATCAAAAAATCCATCAATTTGTTTGTTGGACTTTTAAATGTATTCGCTCTTTATGAGTCTATTAGAAATAAGGTTAAAAATCTTTAGGATATTCAGTAGCCACCCAAAAGAGTAAATTTCTTAGGGTGGCCTTTTTTATGATAACTTTTGTTTGATGTATTATATGATGAATGACAGAGAGTAAGCGTATTCATTTCAAAAAAATTCTAAAAAAACTCGTTTTTAATCCGAAAAATAACCATTTAATAAGAAAAAAACCATAAACAAAACTCACCCACTAACACAAAACACTAATAGTCAAACCATTATACAAAAGCCTATTTATTGGTATTATTCTCGCATCTTCCCAAGGTAAAAGGGCTATCTCTCTAATCCTACAAACAACTAGTCCTTCTATTTCGTCAACCTACTAAAACCAAAACTATGAAACATCAATCAATCAAACTAGCCGTAATCGTTGAATGTACTGCATTTGCATCATTTGAAGAAAGCTTAAAAAAAAATGGTTACACTCTACAGCCTGTGACTATATTTATAGTGAACAATTCTAGTAATCGAGTAATTGCAAGCCCAGGCAACAAAACACATTATGTTTTCACCTATATCAATGAGTGTAAAAATGGTTATCAAACAGTTTATCAATTATTTAATGACAATATAAATATCGAATATACTATTGCTATAATTATAGATCCTATAACTATCGAAAACAGCAAAAACAACTCTAAAACCTTAAACATAAAACAAAATCTTGATATTGAAATCATTCAAGAACTTTTCCGACCTTATAAAGCTCCTGAAGAAATCAGTAAATTAGCCAAAGAATACCACAACTTCCTCCCTTGTTTTCGCTCTTTCAATACAGTAAAAAAGAAATTTACAGACAAAAAAGAGATATTACGGCCTAAAACTATTCTATCCCAAATAAAGCAGTTACCCCAAAACATAAACTCTACTATCCTTACGAAAATACAACAAGTCTCCCAAACGCTTCCCCCACTCTTATCCAAAACCAAACACCTCTCCCAAACCCTAAACTCCATACTCTGGTAAAAAACACCCAAAAAACAAAGCCATTACACAAATAAATACCAAAAAACCTTGACTATAAGCAAAAAATATTTCATTCATCAAAAAAAAATACTATCTTTAGTTACCTAACCAATAATTTACTGACAACCAAGTAAAATAGACTGCAAACCCATCTTAAATTAATCAAAATAATTATACGCAATACACATCATTGAGCGTAAATACTGTAAACTATTAATCAAGCACTAAAATATATGCTTTCACCTTACCCTGGGAACAATTAATTATAGAAAACCAAGTAAAGTAAATTGCAATGCAATAACACCTCCAAACGCAAAAGTCCTAGAAACAATTAATCAGACATTACTACCTAAGCTAGTGGTTTCGCCCAGAGCAACTACCATGAGTACACTTTTAACTATGTAAAAAACGCCGTCATGATTATTGTTCGAGATACACTTGCCATTATCGTAGCATTGAATAGATATGCTGAACTGGTTCAACTATTGAATCAGAAAGGCTATAATTTGCGTTCTATTGCCCGCTTTTCTAGGGGGCTAGGAAGGGCGCAGGATGCTTGTTTACTGGTTGTCAACCCAACACAGAACGGCTTTAAAACGCTTGCCCATATTCTGGATGACCCAGATATTAATATTAGTGCAGAAATTGGCATTATTAAAGATCATCGAAACTTATATAAAGTCTCTGAGACGCATTATACCGTTTTTAATAAAGAAGAAGCCATCCTTAAAAATATGTTTCGGGTCTTTACCCTCCCCCAAAGAAATTTATCCTCCACTAAACATTGTTATTCTTTAACGAAGGATTTTAGAAGCTTTACTTATGTCAAAAATAAATACAATGAAAAAAGACAATTAGGAGGAATGCGTACTAAAAGTACTGGTAGAGGATGGATTCAATGGTTTTTTAGAAGATAAATCAAGTGTATTTCTATTAAATATTTACTCCAAACATCCACAAATAAAAAGGAAAATTATGGCAAAAGAAGTACTAGAAAAACAACAATTATCTGATTTATTGAATCAGCCTAAATCTGTTGATATTATCCAGTACTCAACGGCTAAAGTAAAGGAAAATCAAATACAACAAAAAATCAAACAAAATAACCCTAAACCTAAAGCAAAACCTAAAAATAAAAAAGGAATGCCTACAATGGGTAATCGTCCTAAAATCCCTACCATTTCAGGGATTAATGTAAACTACTAGTGTAAAGAAAGCCTCTAATTCTTAAAAATCCATCCATTTCACCCCATCTGCTACCTTAATTTACCACATTTTTATTCAAAGTATCAGGAATGATTTTTTTGCAAAAACAAAAACATATCTTGCAAAAAACAATAAGAATAATTCACATTAACATTTATCATCATCTAGGTATCATTTTATTCAAAAATTAGCGTTTATTGGTAACAAAATCTCCTCTAAAGTGGTATTATAATAAAGTTACACTATTCAAATCATACTCATACTCAATACCATTCAATTCGCCTTATGATTATCACATCTGAAACTCGTAAGAAGAAAAACGAGGACTCCAATCAGAACCAAGTAAAGAATCATTTACTTGGTCATAAATCTATTGCTGGTTTTACCGAAGATGAAAACCCTCAACATTTTTTCAAAAACCAAGCAGAAAAAGGATTTATCAAAGCTAAAACTGATGCTGGCTTCTTTAAAGATCCTGCCAGTTCTGGATTCTTCCAACCAGCTACTGCACCTGGTTTTTTCCAAGCTAAATCGAATCCTGGATTTTTTGGAGTGAAACCTGCTCACCATAGCCAATCAAATCCTGATAATGCTAATAAAGAAGTAGAACCTGATCAGGAACAAAACAAGGAAGAAACTAACTCCTTGAATAATGAAAGAGTAGGTGCAGGAGCTAGTGAAGAGAATAATGCTAATCATCAAAATATTGATAGTAATACTAGAGAACAAGATTCCAAAACTTCCTCTGTATCATCAAAAGAGCAAGTTAAACAAAAGGTTCCCTCAACATCTTTCCCCAATTATACGCCTCCTAAACAGCTTAATACCACAATCCCACTTGCGACACTAAATTCCTTTAATACAAAGGAAAAAACCTCAAAAGAGGAGCAAGAGAAAAAAGCATTACCAAATGTCTTAAATCATCCCAAGTCACAAGATATTATCCAATATCCGCCACCATCTAAAGCGCAAGGAAAGCAAACGAAACAAGGACAAGAAAAACAGCAGAAAATTGAGCAAAATAGTCCTAAGCCTAAAGCCAAATATAAATCTAAAAAGGGTGTTCCTACAAAGGCTAATCGTCCTAAAATTCCTACGATTTCAGGTCTGAATGTCAATGCTAATGAGGAAAAAGGTCTAAGCCTTTCTGAATGGAAACAAGGTGTAAAGAAGCAAGGCAATAGTCTTCCTACACCTAAAACAGAAGCTGGTGATCAAGCAATATCAGGTCTACAAGAAAAAGGAAAGGATTTACAAAACAAACGTACAGAAGCTCCTAGCGATCACGTAAAAGCAATCGAGAAAACGCTGCCTAAAGCTCCAGAAGCGACGGATGAACCTGTAGCTGCATTGTCTCCTATAGAAAAGGAAATCCAAGCACTTCTGGCTCCACATAAAAATAAATTACTCCCTGAACAGCAAATGCTACCGCTTCAACCCACACCTAGCGGTATTATGCCTAAATTGGGAGATACCCCACAAGCTGTTGCCATAGAACAACACTTGAAAAAAGAACTCGCAGCTCAAACAGATGCCAACTTAAAGAATACCAAGAGCAAGAATCAAAAACAAGTTGAGCAAGTTCGACAAGTAACGGCTAAAATGTTGCCTAAAGATGCTCAAAAAGGCAATGGCGAGGGACTTAAAATTCAGGATCATGGAGAACCAGCTCGCCCACAATTACCAGAAGCTCTCCAAGCAGATATTGGTGAAGTATTGGCGCAATTATTAGCAGATCCATCAGGTGAGGCAAAGGATATGTTAGATGAAGTGCGGAAAAGAGCTTACCCTAATGAGGCATTACATCTGCAATACCCTGATATTGGTGATTCAGAAATTCCTAAGCTCAGTTCCTTACTCAGCTCCGAACTTAAAGCCATTGCAGAAGATGCAGGTATTACCGCCACAGATTTACAAGCAAAAGTAGCGGAACAACAGCAAAAAATAAAAGAACAACAGACCAATGCTACGGATCAACTAAAAGCACAAAACAATAAGGATAAGGATGCCTTACAAAAATTAGAGCAAAAAGAAGAAGGAGCAATTGAAGGAGCTAAAAATGCGGCTGATCTAAAAATGGAAAAGCAAATGGAGGTCGCTAATGGCAGCAATGACCCTGAAGTGGTCAAAATGAAAGCCGAGCGATTGCGTCGTCAATTGAGTGAGCAGCTAGGAAAACAACGTGCCTATTATGACCGCTCCAAAACCCGTCGTTCCGATCAACTCAAACAAGCCAAACAAGCTTATATCCAAGCCTATGAAGCGGCAGCCCTTCGAGAACAAATCCAATTGAAGGAAAAGCAAGCTGCTGCACAGAAAGATCAAAAGGATCAAAATAAGGAAGCCAATAAAAAGAGCAATCAACTAGAGGAAGCCAATATTCGATTGTGGAAAGATGCTAGATTGGAAGAGGTCAAGACGAATTTTGCTCAATTAAGTAAATCTGCTGATGAAACGATAGATACGTATAAAAAAGACCTAGAAACAGCCATTACCACCGCTACTGAAAAAGTAGAAACTTGGGAAGCGGAACAAACAGGCAAACAAAAAAGCTGGTGGCAAAAACTCCTGGCGGCCTTTAAAGATTGGTTCACTACAGCAAAAGCAGAAGCAGAAGTTTGGAAACAGGTCAATATCCAGAAAAATAGAGATGCGCTGGTTCAAGACCTTCAGGTTTTACAACAACTTCAACAAAAAGGCAATCAACAAATAGACCTAGCAGCCATAGAGCAGCAAAAAGGACTATCCGAGGAGCAAAAAGCCATTCTTAAAACTTATTATGGACAAGGGCCAAATGCTGGCAATAGTATTTTAGCCGTTGCAGAAGGACTTCGAGTTCGTCTACGCAACCAGCATCAAGGAGATATTTCTAAAAAATTCTTATCCCTCCTAGAGAAAAAACCTGCTGGTGAATGGCGAGAAATCACCAATATTGCCCAATCACAAAATGGCGGCTTTAATGCTCGAAAAATTTGTACAGATGTCTATGATGCTATGAAAGGAGGTCTAGGTATCGGTACAGAGGAAGATGCGGTATATAATGCTTTGGGTGGTTTGAGTAAATTGGAATTGATTGCGGTTAAAAAGTGCTACCTAGAGAGTTATGAGGCTTCTTTGGAAGATCACCTAAAAGGGGAATTTAGTGGCTCTGAGGAAGATCGTGCTTTGGCTTTACTAGAAGGAAAGAGCATTGAGGCAGATGCTGCTGCCCTATATTATGCAATGGATGGTGGCTTGACAGGTATTGGTACTGATGAGGATACGATTATGAAGGTGTTGAGAAATAAAACACCTGAAGAACGACAAAAACTGATTGATTTTTATAAGGAAAAATATGGTCAAGACCTTACCGCTGCCTTAGATGATGAATTGAGTAGTAACGAATTAAATCAAGCTACTGCTTTAATGGATGGAGATACGGCTAAAGCGGATGCGATTGCTCTACAAATAGCCATGAATGGTAATGAAAATTGGTTTGGTTCGGGTATGGGGACGAATGAGGAAGGCATGGAGCAAACTTATGAGCAAATCCGAAAAGATGTAGAAGCACAGGCAGCAAAAGCTGGTTGGACAACAGAACAAGTGGAAGCGGAAATTGCTCGTAGAAATCAGGATGTAGAACAGGCTTATAATAATGAATTTGGTGATAGATATGACCTCAAAGAAGGCGAAAGTGCCTTGCGTAAAGAGTTTAAGGATGAACTTTCTAATGCCGACCTTGATCTGGTTGATGCCTTAGCAGATAATGACCTCGCCAAAGCAGACGCAGCAAGAATTGGTATAGAAACCGATAGTTTTTTCTGGGCAAGTGATGATAAAATCAACGAAGTCCTAGAAAGTCAGTACAAACGAGCGGTCAAAGAAATGAAGCGAGATGAATGGCCGAAGATTGAACAAAAACTTGCTGCTGAAGCACAGAAAAATGGTTGGGACCCTTATAAATTACAAGAAGAAAAACGCAAAGCAGAAGCACAATTGGAGCAGGATGCCATTAAAAAATCTAAAGGCTATATGAATGAGCTGGACAGTGCTTATGCCGAAGGCGGTTATGGTACAGGTATAGGGCTAAATGTCGATTTGATTTATAATACTTCTGGTCATGAAGAAGATAAAGCTATGGATCTCTTCCTACAAGGTGGTTACCTAGATCCTACTCAACAAATTGAATATGCGACCAAAGGACTGGGAACAAAAGAAGCAGAATTCAAGCAGGTTTTTGAGGGAAAAACGCAAGAAGAAGTTGAGAAAATAAAAACGGATTATGAGGCCAAACATGGAGAGGGCAGCCTAGAGCGGCTTATTGAATCAGAATTAAATCAACAGGATGCTTTTGATACCAAAATGGTCGCAGGAGGCATGATTAATGGTAAGCATCACAAAGGTGGTTTAGCCAAAAATGTAGACGAAGATTATGC
>JAHDFT010000060.1:0-6620 GCA_020628015.1 Bacteroidota bacterium | reverse complement strand
GGTGGTCAACAAGAAAAAATCCTAGATAAGGATATGGCATTCCTAGAGAAACAATATAAAGTACTCAAAGATGACCGCCTAACAGATGAACAAAGAGCCCTTGCTCAAAGTCTTTTCACTCAAGGCACAAGCAATGTTGATGCCTCTATACAAGGATTAAGAAAACAAGCAGATGCTGTTACCAATAGCGTCGCAACTGCCGCTGCCCTCACCGTTGCCACCGCTGTCGGAGCAGTCTTAACCGCCGCTACAGGAGGGGCTGCTGGACCTGGTGTTGCTGCGGCAATCGGTTCACTTTCAGGTGCTTTAGGCGTATCAACTACTGCTGTCGTTGCTGGAACATCCGCACTAGCGGCTACGGCTGCCTCTGTTGGGGTCAAAAAGGTATTGTTAGGTAGTGCTTATGGCAATGATGACATGATGATTGACATGGGTGTAGGAGCGGTAGATATTGCTGCTGCTATGGCAACCGTTGGTGTTGGTAAAGCAGTCAATGCAGCCATTCTATCCAAAATCACCAAAGAAGGTGTTGATATTGCCCAAAATCCAGCAGTTATACAAAGACTATTTGCAGAGTATGCTGCTGAAGGTGCCGAAAGTATTGTTTCTGGTATTCCTTCTGCCCTTACTGGTAATCTTTTGAATGACCAAAACTGGAACGGTAACGTCGTCCTCAATATCCTTAAAGGAGTCACTCAGGAAGTTGGAGAAGGCTTGATGATTGATGGTGCCATGAGTACAGGAGGAAGACTTAAAGGCTTAATCCCATCAGGTGATCCAAATAGCAAACGTACCAATACGAATAAAGATGGAGCGAATCCACAAACTTATAATATTGATGATAGACCGCAAGTTATTGATACAGATACACCTGCTACACATCAAGACAATGGAAGTGGTTTTGACATCGACCTAGGAGATGATCTTCCTATTGCTAATCCTCAAAAAGGAGATTTTGAGGTAGATACGACTCCTGATGCTAAAAAACCTGTAGATCAAACGGTAAATACTACACCATCACCCGATACACCACCAGCCAAAGCGATTGAAACAGTAAAACCAGCGACTCAGGAGGCAGCATCGGATGCTAAAAAACAAAGTACTCGTCTTTTAGAGCCTGCACCTTCGGATTTACAAAGCGCAGCTCCTTCGGGTACTAAGGTTTATGTTGATCCAAACTTAGATAGCAATACCGTTCGGGTGCAATATGAATTGGATGATAATGGTTTGGTGACCAATGTATTTATACGAGCAGGAAAACAGGCTACTGCTACAGATATACAACTGCATGGTGGTACTGTTCGTACTATGCGTCGTTATAGTGGTTTGAGTGGTCGAGTTCGCAAATTAGTTAACCAAGTTCGTCAATGGATTGGTCTAAATGGAAATCCACCTATAGGAAGTGCTGCTTGGGAAGCCAGTTTGGAAATAGAAAAACTACCAGCCATTATCCAAAAACGGATGAAGTCACTACAAAATCCAGATTTGACCGATAATATGCGGGCAGCTTTGGAGGCAGATATTGACAATTTGGAAGCACAATTGACTAGACATCAGGCGGTATTGGATAAAATGATAACTTCGGAAGGTCGGGGTTATGTAGCGGCTGAGGGCGTAGATGAATTAACTAAAAAGTGGCAAAAAGCATCAGGTGATGATGCCCAAAAAATGGATATTGCCATTAAGGAGCAAAATATGCCTGATCCTAAAGATTATGAATCGGGATTGGGGATTACAGCTGATGATTATACCTATAAACACTTTAAAGACGAAATACCTCCATTTAAACTGGTGAAAAAGGATGGTGCAGTTGGTCCAGTGGTTAAAATTATTCCTGATGGTAGTGGAGGCTGGAAACTAGAAATTTCTAAGGTGGAGTCTTCTAGATTGAAAAATGCTCAAAAATTCAAAGATCAAGCAGCCGAAGCACTTGCAGAAGGCAATACCAAAAGAGCGGAAGCATTGACCCAACTAGCAGACTGGCTAAAAGGCTCTACAGATTCCACCAAATACCGCAATAAGCTTTTTACAGCTATAGAAACCCAATTTGCTGATGGAAAAGCGGATAGTTTTATTGATTTTTATAAAGGAGATGCAGATACTCATGCAGCATTATCCAAACTAAAGGCAGATTTGGACGCTGCTAAAGCAAGTGGTACCGAATTCGATATTAATAAAGCCTTGAAAGATATTTTTAAAGGCTCGGATTTCAATGCACATCATGTTTTATCAGTTAATCTGATTTATAATAATGAGATTTTACAAGAAATATTAATTTGGGCTGTTGAGAACGGCAAAAAATTTGATTTTAATTCAATAGATAATCTTATATTTGTTTCTGTTCTTAATCATACCAAAGGTAATAGTAGGGGACATAATTTGTATGACTTATTTTATTTAAGTGATAAAATAAATACATTAGAATCCGTTTTTGATCTTGATCCTGAAGCTGCTTATAGCAACTTAGCGAATGAAATTGAAAATATTAAAAAAGATATAAAAACACATATAGTTGGAAAAGAATTAACATTAGATGACTTAAAAGACATTAGGTAATGGAATAGAAATAATTCGGACAAAATAGGCTAAATAATAAAGTATATGTCCGAATTATTTCTATTCCATCACTTACTATATTCACGAATTTTACCTCTATTACTAAAACACATTTAAAATGGAACGATATTTATTAACTGTTGATTGGGAGGACATAGAATCAAACTATATATATCCTAGTTTATCAGCTACTGAATTGACACAAAAAGATATACTCCTAAACAGAAAAAAGCCATTTAATGATTTTTTTACTAATAAGGATATAATGTTTACACCTTTAGTTCCTAAATATATTGATGAACATTCGCCAAACCAAATACATACTATTGCTGATTGGCATGGATGGATTGGACGGAAGCCTAAGGGTGAATTACATCCTATTTCTAAAAAATTCGCAACATTATTACAACAATACCAATTAGCTAATCATCAATTTTATCCTGCTCAAGTATTATTTGAAAATAAGTTAATTCCCTATGAAGTTTTTCAATTAGATATAACATATTACAAACAATTAGTTGATTATAATCATAGTACATTTGCTCGTTGGGGTCTTATGAATAAAAAAAGACTAGATAGCAAAGATATATTTCAAGTAAATAATAGTACAGCACTAGATCAATTGCTAAAAGAAAATGCTTGGAATATAGGCTTCAATAAAGCAGTTATGAAAGCAGCATTTGCTCAATTAGATATGGTGTATATTTTGTTATTTGGCATTATTATTAGTCCTCGCCTAAAAGAGGCTATTGAAACAGCAAATTTGAAAGGTGTTAAAATAACCACATGTCCGATTGAATTTGAAATTGCCACGAAAGAGGAATTAGCTTAAATTAAACATTATTATAATCGTCTTATGCTCAAAAGACATATCCTTGAAATAGAGGGAATGGATAGGGAAAATGACCAAATTTTCCCTAGTCTATCTCCTGCTGAAATCACACAAAAAGACACTTTATTAACTGAGGATAAAGCATATGATGCATTCTTTCTCGAAACATCCCTATTTAGCCCTTTAATTCCTAAGTATCTTGGAGAAAAACCTTCAGAGGAAATACATACATTAGCTGATATGCATAATTGGATAGAAGCCAAACCTAAAGGAAGTATTTATCCTATTTCCAAAAAGATGGAGCGTTTATTAAAAGCTCATCAATTAGCAGCACATAGATTTTATGAGGCAGAGGTCATGTATAAAAATGAACTCATTCCTTATACCGTTCTACAATTAGATGGTAATCATTATAAAAACTTTATCAACTTCAATCAAAGCATTTTTTGTAAATGGGATGAAATAGATCAGGAAAGATTAAGTGATGAAACCTATAAATTATCCGATAAGACTGCATTAGATAATTTCATAGATAAAAATCTGTGGGTAGGCTTTGATAAAGCCGTTATGCAAGCTGAATTTGAACACATTGATATGATGTATATTGATGGCTATGGAATTATGATTAGTCCTCGCCTAAAAGAGGCTATTGAGGCAGCAAATCTAAAAGGTATCGCTATCACATCATGTCCAATTGAATTTGACATTGCAAAGGCAGGGGAATTGGCTTGAATTTAGTTTTACATTTCTTGTCTTCAAACGACCTTATGGATTTTAGGTAAAATATTTCAAAAATCCGTTAAGCACAAAATACTGGTAGAGACAAGGCATGCCTTGTCCTTACTTTTGTGTAGGATTTTTGGAATATTTTGCCGTTAAAAAATCCATAAAGTCTTGATTTTTGCTTCTTTGTATCAAGACAAAGAAGTGTCAATAGAAGTAATCAAGGAAATCAACAAATGATATACAGTCAAATCTAGGTTTTCCATAAAATTTCTTAGTTACATTATCAACCCCCATACCATGCACAATCTAATACTAAATTACACATTCCCACATCACCTACAAGCAGATGATGTCCGCAATTTTTGGCAATTGTTAGAAAAGCAGCCCGTAGGTCAATTTGAACCTTCGCATCTACCAGATGACCGCTTTGGCGCATCCGAAAAAGTCGTAGCAAGGAATCCACAAACCGCTATGCTTAAACATCAAGATGCCTTTTTCCCGATTAGAACCACTTATCAACCACTAGACAATAATAGCAGTCTACTCAGCCTCATTTTTACCCAAGAATCCCAAAATCAAACCCTCCTCTCCCCAGAAAGGAGTCCAGATTTCTTTGCATGGGTAGCGAATACTTTGCATAAAGGTGGGAGAATGTTACAAGCAGAAGTCGCCTTCCTATCCGCAGAATATACGCCCAATAGTTCGGTAAAGGTTGAACTCAATAAAAATACTTTTGCCATTGAGCAATATCCGATCATGCTTTGGCTCAAATCCATTCAAGTAGATGATGACTTTTTAGCAAAAGGAGGCTATGCTACGGCACCACAAGTAGACGGCAGTCATTTTTTGATGAGTCCAGAATTGCTGCAAACAATGGGAGCGAACCAAGCACAAGCTACACAAGTCAAAGTACTCAAAGCCGATATATTCGCCAATCTACCCTCAGCAGATGACCGCAGAAATATACTCCGTTGGATCATTCACGACTATAAAGAAGCCAATCAAAACATTTTAAATTTACTAGAAAAAGCCTTGATAGATAAGGATTGGGAGGTAAGAATGTCAGCGGTGATTGCTTGCGCTAGATTTAGAGCCACAAGTCTCTATCACCAAGCCAAAGCAGCCGAGGTTCCCTCAACAGGAAGGTCAGGTTTGAATGCAGAAGAACGAGGCATTTTAGGCGCAATTAAAGCACTATCTTTAAAACTGATACAAGGAACACCGATTCCGCCACCATTAACCGCTTTTCCCAATAGTCCACAAGCAAGAAGGGATTATATTTTACGAGGGATTATGGAGGAAGCAACCGATTTCTACCACAATAGCCTTCTATTAATTGTCGCTTTAAGCGATCCCATTTATCCACCAAAATTACCAGAAAATCTACCTAAAGGAGTTGTCAATAAGGAACAACAATTTTTCCTAGAAAAATCCAATATTCCATTGAGTTTTGTCCCTGCCTACACTCATTTTATAGGCTCTAGTGATATACCTTATCATCCTGTTCAACTCAAAAAGGTAGAAAATGGCTTTTTTATCAGTAAATTTCCGATTCGGATCACTGAATTAGAAACGATTATGCCCACGAAATCTCCTAAGAAAGGATCACATGAGCATTGGCTTTGTAAGCTTGAAGAAGCAGAGGCATTTTGCCAGCGATTAAGTGATCTGGAAGGGGTAAAAATCATTTTACCCAATAATATGCTTTGGGAAATGGCTGCACGAGGACACAATGGCCGTTTTTATCCTTGGGGATTGACTTATGATCCCAAAATGCTCCATCGTTCTTCTCCTTGGCAATTGGAGCAATCCGTCGGTTTTAGTGGAGAATGGACGAGTTCACAGAATAAAAAGGGAGACAATGTGATTATGGGTAAATCAGAACGATTCCGCTGTGCAGACATGCATTTTGCCCCATCAACCGAGCATTTTGCGCTTAGAATAATGATTGCTTTGGAAGAAAATCCGTCTACAAGCTAAACACCAGCTAATTTTACCGCATCTGCCACCTTATTCACCACATTTTTATTCAAAGTATCGGGTAAAACTTGATCCTTTGTAGGTGCTTTGACACAATCTGCTAAGGCATAAGCAGCTGCTAGTTTCATCTTAGGACTGATGACCTTCGCCCCACAATCCAAAGCCCCTCTAAAAACTCCAGGAAAAGCCAATACATTATTCACCTGATTGGGGAAATCACTCCGTCCAGTACCCACAATAGCCGCTCCACCAGCATAAGCCTCTTCAGGCATAATTTCAGGAATCGGATTCGCCATTCCTAGTATAATCGGGTCATTCGCCATAGTACGCACATCATCTGCGTTGATCAAATTACCCACGCTTACCCCAATAAATACATCAGCTCCTACCAATGCATCTTGTACACTCCCCTTTCGATTATGTGGATTAGAATAAGACAATAGTTCCTGTTTCACCTCTGTCAAATTGGTGCGACTTCGCTCAATAATCCCCCTACTATCACAAACAATGATTTCTTTTACAGGAA
>JAHDFT010000059.1:5758-16110 GCA_020628015.1 Bacteroidota bacterium | reverse complement strand
GCATGCCTTGTCCCTACTGTCCTTACGTTTTTACTGGCAAATTCCGATATCGTTTTCCCGTTGCCGCAAAAAGTGCATTACAATAAGCAGCAGGAAAAGGCGGTGTACTCAATTCACCCGCCCCACCAGGAGCCTCTGTACTCTCGATCAAATATGTCTCCATCGGTGGACATTCATTCATGCGGAGGACAGCATAATCCTTGTAGGAATTTTGCATAATGCGATTATCATGGATGGTGATTTCCTCCTTCGTTGCAATAGACAAACCAAAAACATTTCCCCCTTCGATCTGAGCAATAAAACCATCAGGATTAATAATAATACCAGCATCTACAACCGATACGACTCGCTCCACTTTAGGCTGTTTTTGCTCATCCAAAGACAATTCTACTGCAATGGCCATATAGGATTGCACTACATAACAACAAGCCAAGCCATAAAAACGACCTTCAGGAGGATTTTTCCAGTCAATTTTTTGATCTAGTAACTCCAAACAAGCCTTTGCTCGCTTAGGATTGATCGAATTTTCAGCACCATAACCATTCGCAATGGCTCGGTCTAATAATTGAATGCGATAGTCAAAAGAATCTATTTTTAAAGCATGGGCGATTTCATCTATAAAGGATTCGATGGCATAGACATTATAAGTCATCGCTACAGCTCGCCAAAAACCCATTGTCACCGCAGTTTTGACATAATTAAACGTCACTTTCATATTGGCAATATCGTAAATCGTTTTGCCATCCAAACCACTATACAATTCTCCACCATGCACCTTATCATCATCATAACCCCCATAAGTCGAATTAACCGATGTAGAGGAAATAAAGCAATCCCAAGATAAATCCGCAGGATCTGTTGCATTAGTATAAGCCTTCAATTTAATAAGTGTTGCTGGGCGATAGAAGCCATGATGCGTATCATCAATTCTTGTCCAAATCACCTTCACTGTTTTTCCAGATTTTTGAGCAATTAAAGCAGCTTCTAAAGCATAATCTGGATTGATTTTTCGACCAAAACCACCGCCTACAAGATAAGGGTGAATCGTCACCTTTTCCGCAGGAATTTTGAGGGTTTCAGCGATGGTGAATTTTGCCCAATTGGGATTTTGTGTACCAATCCACAATTCACAACTTTCTTTATCTGCCTTAGCAATACAACTAGGGGGCTCTAGTGGTGACTGAGATAAAAAAGGCTGTTCATAACTTGCTTCCACTAAGGCTTTTTCCTCATTTAATACAGCCGTTTTTCCTCGTTCAAAAACCGTTTTACCCGACCAATCTGCTGCTTGTTGGCGCATTTCTTCGGAAATATCGACGCTGCGTTGACCAGAAAAATCTCCCTTATACCAACGCACTTCTAAAGCCTCCTTAGCCTGCATCGCTGCCCAAGTACTATCCGCAATAATCACCACGCCTGCCCGAACATGTGCCGCACCGCCAATACCCTCTATTTCAAACACTTCGATCACCCCTTTAATCGCCTTAGCTTGATCCGCATCAAAAGATTTGACCGAACCCCCAAAATAAGGACAACGCACGACACTTGCATAGACCATATCTTCCAAATACTCATCACTAGCATAAACCGCTTGAGCTGTCACTATGGAATGAGCATCCGCTTTTGGATAATTTTTACCAATTAATTGAAAATCCTTAACAGATTTAAGTTCTACCTTTTCGGGAATAGGCAAATCAGCCGCTTTTGCTGCTAAATCAACAAAATTCAGGCTGCGATTGCTTTTGCGATGACTAATTTGACCATCTGCTGCTAGACATTCCTCAATCGGAACCTGCCATTCTTTGGCAGCAGCTTGGGTTAATAAGGAGCGAACCGTTGCGCCAGCCTCTCGATAGCGTTGAAAGTTACTCCGAATACTCGTACTTCCGCCAACGGCTTGGCTACCGAATGCCTCCCGATTAGCAGGAGCTTGTTCGATCCGGACTTGCGCCCATTTGACTCCCAATTCTTCCGCAATAATCACAGGGATAGCCGTATATGCTCCCTGTCCCATCTCCATTTTAGGAGCCTTGATCGTCACCGTTCCATCCTCATTAATCTGAATAAAAGCACTCAGGCTTGTAGAGGCTGTTTGACGACTTTCTTTATTAGGTAAAATGGCGAAACTGAGGATCAATCCACAGCCAGCCGCTGTTGTCACTTTCATAAAATTTCTTCTTGATAATATTGTCATAATATAAATCATTGTGTATACTGAACATCTAATTCAAACCTACTTAATCTAATCATGCTTAATAATACAAGTCGGCTGTTTAGATTTCAAGTTCTTAATTCCAGCAGGATTGATTTTCGTGCCTCTTAGGTCTAACTCGGTTAGATTGGTGATGGTGGAGAACTCCCTTGCGAAATTGTCTTGTGGAGAAAGGGTGACGAGCAGGATGTCTGGATCATTATTCCAGTGCCAGCCGTCGTAGGTGTAGAGCTTCATTTGATAGGGGTAATCTTCAAAAGTTGTGCAAAAACTTTTGAGATTAAGACTTGGATTACCCCTCAAATAAAGCTCGCCTAAATGCTGTAGTTCAATGATTTCTTTGGGTAGTTCAGCCAATTGATTGTAGGCTAAGGAAAGGGTTGTCAAAGCATTTAGCCCCCCAAATTCGGCGGGGAGCGTCATGATTTGATTATAGGCGAGAGAAAGCGTAGCTAAATTGGATAGTTGACCAATGCTGATAGGTAAAGATGTGAGTTGATTGTAGGCTATAGATAAATGGGTCAATTTATTTAATTGTCCAATCGCATCAGGAAGGACGCTTAAATTATTGCTATAGAGCGAAAGATGGGTCAAATTGTGGAGTTGACCAATGCTTTCTGGTAATTCAGAAATATGATTATGTGCCAGATGTAACATAACTAATTGACTCAATTGCCCAATTTCTATTGGTAACTGAGTTAATTCATTATTTTCTACATAGAGTTGTTCGAGGGTATTAATTTGCCCAATTTCTATAGGCAAAGCAGCTAGTTGATTGTAAGCAATATCAAGCGTTTTTAACTGACTCAATTGCCCTATTGTACTAGGCAAAGTCATTAGTTGATTTGTACTTAAATCTAAGTGTAGCAAGGCTTGTATTTGCCCAAGTTCAGCAGGAATTTGAGTCAATTGATTGTCATTGGCATAGAGGGTGATTAAATTGCTTAATTGCCCAAGGGTATTGGGCAGGCGATTCAATTGATTGTGTCCAATGTCCAAATTATTGAGGTCTCTTAATTGACCAATGGATGCAGGTAACGCAGTCAATTGATTATTGGCAATATTGAGGTAATTGAGCTGGTTGAGTTGACCAATCTGTTGAGGCAAACCAGAGAGTTTGTTATTGCTGAGATCTAAGTGAGGTAATTGTTGTAATTGACCTATCTCTCCAGGAAGCCCTGTCAATTGATTATTGTATATGGTAAAGGTGGTCAAATAGCTCAATTGTCCAATATTTGAAGGAAGACCCGTTAATTTATTGTCATGTAATAAAAGGGTATTTAATTGGCTCAATTGACCAATCGTACCTGGTAAATTAGGGAGTTCATTAGAGGATAAGTCTAGAAAGTTTAGATTACTCAATTGCCCAATTTCATGAGGTAAACTAACCAATTCATTATAATATAAATTGAGCTTGGTCAAATTTTTCAATTGACCAATCGCACTTGGCAAATTAACCAGTTCATTATCCTGTAAATCAAGCTCTTTAAGGTTTTCTAATTGGCCTAGCTCTCTTGGTAATTCTTGTATTTGATTGGCAGAGAGATCAAGCTTAGGCAAAAGTGTCAATTGTCCGATTTGTGGAGGAAGATCAGATAACCAGTTATTGCCCAATTCTAATTGAGTTAAATTGGATAGTTGCCCAATTTCATCAGGTAAACGGCTGATTTTATTGGAGGATATATCTAGGGAGGTCAGGCGCATGAGTGTCACCACACCTTCAGGAATGGCTTTCAATTGATTGCCCCCTAAATTTAAGTCCTTTAGATTCAATAATAACTCAATACCTTCAGGAAATTTTTTGATTTGATTGTGTCCTAGATTCAATGCTGTTAATTGCTTAAAATCCAGTAATTTTTCAGGGATCTGGCTAATTTGATTATGGCTCAGATCTAGTACATTTAATTCACTTAATTGATCAAAACCTGTAGGAAAATCAGTTAATTGACCATGACTCAAATCCAATTCTGTTAAATTCGGCATTTGACTGACATCAAAGGAAGCAAATTTCCACCTATTCCCTCCTAAGTTTAACTTAGTCAATTGATTCAACCAACTAATATTGGAAGGCATTTTTTTGAGGCGATTATCTCCTAAGTCTAATTCTGTTAAATTGTTGAATTGACCAATTGCATCAGGCACACTTGTCAACTGATTGCCCCCTAAATCGAGCTTGGCTAATCCAGATAATTGCTCTAAACCTTTAGGAGCTTCACTCAGTTGGTTATCTCCTAAATCCAATTGTTTCAAGGCTTTCATTTTTTGTAAGCCATTGGGGAAGGTAGTCAATTGATTACCCCCCAAATCCAAGCTTTCCAATTGACGAAGCTTGACAACTCCATCTGGTATGCTACTGAATTGATTATTGGCTAAGTGGAGCTGTTGTAAGTCAGGAAAGGAAACAAGCTCACTAGGGACAAGCATCAATTGATTATCACTCAAATTTAGGTAGACCAATTGTTTCAGTTGAGCTATTTCACTAGGCAACATAATCAATTGGTTATTGGCTAAGTTGAGGTGACTTAAGCCATTGATCTCTAATATTTCCGCAGGAAACATGGTCAATTGATTATTGGCCAAATTCAATGTTTGCAGCTCTTTTATTTCTTGGATACTTGCAGGTAAACTACCTAATTGATTGCCTGCTAAATTGAGGCGATTTAATTGGCTTAACTCTTCTATAAAATTGGGCAATTCATCAATATTACAATAAGCTAAGGAAAGCCCTTTTAATTGACTTAATTGGGTAATTTCATTAGGGATGGTGCCAAAATTACGTTGTGTAGTAGCTGTGCCATCTAAAAGCAATACCTCTAATTGTGTATGATCAAAAATATTATTTGGAAATGCCTCTATATCATCACTATTACGCAGGTCTAAGGCAGTAATTTCACTTGTTAAATCTTCAATATCATAAGCCACTTTATAATCATTCCCATCCAAATCTCTTAAATAGTCTATTTCTTCCTGATCAATCGTTTTAATCACCTTTGCATAACCGTTTGCATCGAATGCCCCAACTTCCTCATCTTGGATTTGATCACTTGCTCCCTTTTGAGATCTGTGTTTATCTTCAATCATATCTGAAGCTACTGCAAAGACATCTTTTTGTGCTAGTGTATCCATAGGATAACACAAACTAGACAAAGTAAGGCCTAGTAATATACAGATTGGAGCAATTGATAGGAAAGTATAGATATGGCTTTTCATGATACAAAAATTTGAATGTATTGTTATTCATTGGTGGACACAATGGAGTTTGGGGAGAATGATCGGTGATAAGGTAATGTTATTTTAAGTACTCAATTAATTAGATTGTTGAAGTTCATTAGAGTAATGGGAAGATAATAAGATTAGTGGGAAAGAAATCAATACAATTGTTCACAAGAATTAAGAAAAAACGGATAGATAGTATTTGGGATTCTGGTGATTATCTATAGCAATACTAATATAAAACATTTATAAAACAAAATTTTGGAAAATTTATTTTGTGTAAAGCGCATTAAAATCAAATGTTTGAGTTATTTGCAATATGTCTAGTGTGCTTGACCTGATGTTAAGTACAATTTGTTATTCTCTTTTTTTTTGTTTAATTTAGGAAGTCAATAGGAGTAATAATGAAAATAGCAATTGTTATAACTTTCATTGTTATTTTTTACTCGTTACTTACTTAGTTCATCCGAAACCTAATTGCATATTATCCCGATTTATGAAAACATTATCCATCATCATTGGTAGCTTATTATTGCTTTTTGGATTTGCTGTACAAGATTTGTATGGGCAAACAATATATGGTGAGACCCCTATTTATCACCTCACAAAAGCACGGGAATTAGTAGAATGTAATCAATTAGATAGCGCATTGTATTATTATGAAAGTGCTACTTATGGTTTTGCTGATGAAAGCAAGAAAACGCTATATGTGGTCAGTAAGTTTGAATTGGGATTGGTTTATATGCAATTAAAGAAGGAGGATTTTGCTAAGGGAAATGAAGCCTATATTTTTAAATATCGAGATGCAGCCAGACATTTTAAGGAGGCTATAGATCAAGGGAGTAAGCAGTATTTTGCTGCAAATCCAGAAATAAAAAGTCGTTTACATACTTATTTGGGCGTTTGTCAATTTGAAAACAATAATTACAATAAAGCAGAAAAAAATCTAAGAATTGGTTTAGGATTGGCACAACGTCATTTTATAGATACAAGTCTAATCACCGCAGATGCCCACCAAGCTATTGCTAGATACTATAGTCGTACCCAACAATACGATAAATCTGTAGAGCATTTCACCGCAGTTTTAGATATTACTACACAAGTTTTAGGTGCAAATGATATACAAATTGGACAACTTTACAGTTTGCTGTCTTTTGCCAAACAAAAACAAAATAATAATCAGGAAGCTTTGGAGTTTGCCCGTAAGTCTTTGGATATATTTTTAGAAGATCAAAATGAAAATCATCCGAGTATTTTACATATTTATAATTTGATCGCTTCTTGTTATAACAAAGTGGGTATGGCAGGTGAAGCGCAGATTTATGAATGGAAAGGAGAAATGTATCGGATTAAAAAGAGAAATCCAGAGCAACTCCATCATCCAGATGTGAATATTTTGCAAAAAAATATTGCTCAGAAGTATTATGAGTTAGAACAATGTGATAAGGCATCAGCTCACTACCAAAAGTATTTAAATCGACTTTCAGATCCTGAGCTTGAAGATTATCATTTTCTCAATCAAATTGGAAACTGCTTTGTCAATAGTAGTGATCAAGAAGCAGCTTTAAAGACTTTTAATAAATCCTTGTGTTTTGCTGATGAAAATCCAGATAGAAGAATGATCTTTAAGGCAGAAAGTCATTTTGCCTTAGCACAGAGTTATCATGCTTTACAAGAGGCGGATTTGGCTTATTTGCATTATAAACAGGCTTTGAATACCCTGATTAGCTTACCAAAAAATGATAGTATAGAAACGGGTAAAGCTTGGGGGGAACACCACATCAAACACAAGGATTACGAAGGTGCTTTGCGCTATTTCAATAAGTTGGTACAGCAAATGAAACGCAAGAAGAAGACGGAGGGGAATGATATTGCTATTGTGAAGACTAAAATTGCGAATACCTATTTGCTAATGGAGGAATTTGACCTAGCGCATCAATCCAATCAGGAGGCTTATGCTTTGGTTGTAGAAGGATTTGATCCTTATGGAAGTGTTCCTTTTCCTACCATACAAGAATTACCTGCCACAATGGATATGCTGGAAGCTCTTTTTCAACGTGGAAAGATTTATTATGCAGCCTATTTGTCTAAAGGCAAAAAACATAAAGGAGATTTGGTCAATGCTCATACTGCTTTTAGTTATACCACCAAGTTGATAGATAAAATGCGAGAGGAGGTGATTAGTGAGACTTTCCAGCAGGATTTGTCGAATAGGGCTATGGATATTTATGAAACCTCAATAGAGGTGGCTTTTGCTTTGTATCAAATCAATCAAAATCCAGTTTATCTGGAATCTGCTTATACTTTTGCAGAAAAAAGTAAGGCTTTTTTATTGAAACAAGCCATTATTAACCGAGAATTGAGAACGCAATTCAATATCTCTTCTGATGTAAGTACCTATGATAAGTGCTTGGGATTCAAAGTAGATTATTATAAACTGAGATTAGCATTAACTAAGAAACAATGGAAACATAAGGAGTATGATTACTTAGATTATTTAGTAAAATATAAACATGCAAAGTTGGAGCATGAGGAATTTCGTCAGCGTTATGCCACAGTAACTAATGAACAGTATCAAACAGCTACAGTCAAGGAGTTACAGGCAAATGCCATTACAGATGAAAGTGCTTTAATTGCTTATTTTAGTGGGCAAAAGCATTTGTACATATTTGCTTTGTCTAACAGAAGAACAGAAATGTTTCAAGTGGTACAAAGTGATGTGCTGCAAAATAATCTCAAAGCTTATCGTGATCAGGTAGCGGCTTTTAATACACAGTCGATTAAAAAGCCTTTCAATACCTTTACAAAAGTAGGTCATCAATTGTATCAACAATTATTAGCAGATCCATTGGATGTCTTACAAAGCTTGGATCGCTCGATTAATAAACTTATCATTATTCCTGATGGCGATTTACATTATTTCTCTTTTGAAACCTTTTTGACAGAGGAAGTACCAAGTATTGAATCCGCTTTAGATGCAGATTATACGATTTTGCCTTATTTAATCAAAACGCATACAGTCAATTATGCTTTTTCAGGTTCTTTATTATTGAAAAAGGAATTGGATCGACGAAATCAAGCTGCTTTAGCGCATGTAGCGAATCAACAGCGTAGTACTAAATGTTTATTTTTTGCCCCTTTTACCACTCCAAAAGATCATTCTATGGCTTTGAATGGTGATTTTAATACGCTTCGCAATAAACATTTTGATAATTTACCTTATAGCCAAAGGGAATTGCGTGCTTTAGCCAGTCATTTGAATGGAGATTATTATATTGGTAAAAAAGCAACAGAGGAACATTTTAAATTAAAAACACAACAACAAAATTATAAGGTCATTCACCTGTCTACACATGGAAGTATTGAAAGTAATGACCTCTTTTCTCACCTCCTCTTTCATAAAACCAAAGCCAACCGAAAAACAGAGGATAATCAATTGCATATTTACGAACTGTATAATTTGGATGTCAAAGCGAATCTGGTTGTTTTAAGTGCCTGTTCGACAGGATTGGGGAATTATGTTCCTGGAGAAGGTTTACAAAGTCTAGGACGAGCATTTATGTATGCAGGTAGTGAAAGCTTGGTGATGAGTTTATGGGAGGTGAATGATAAGACGACTAGTAAATTGATGACCAATTATTATGAAGCTTTGGCTGCTGGTGTGGATAAAGATGTTGCCCTACAAACCGCCAAATTGCAGTATCTACAACAAGCTCCCGAAATGGTTACACATCCTGCTTACTGGGCAGCCTTTATTCCAGTAGGTGATGATAGAGCGATTTTGTAAATCTTTGAGCTTTAATTATTTAAGATATTAAAAAAATAACCTTGTATTGTCATTTTCGTACTACTAGGCATAGAAATTGGTGATAAGTAACAGTAAAAAAATATCTCCCTCATTTTGATTGACAAATTTATCCCTATACTTCGTTAAAAAGCCTCGTCGATGCCCTGCATCGCTTACGTTTTTTGCCTCGTCTAGTGTCAAATTTGTCTAACCAAAATTGGGAACCTATTTTTTACTTGTTACTAAAATAGTAGCTATGAAGACAATTTTAGGGAAATATCAGTATGATCCGCAAAAAGATCGGCTTGGAGCTGGTGGTTATGGTACCGTCTATAAGGCCAAACACATTCATTTGGATGAATGGCGAGCGATGAAGTTTTACCAGGGCGAATTATCGGATTATGATGTGATTAAGGAAATCCGCAAAATGATTGGGCATCGACATCCCAATTTGATTCGTTTTTTTGATGCGGATATTATGAAATCAACAAATTTGCATGGAGAGGAAGTATTGGTGCAAGTGGGGGTGATGGAATATGTTAATGGAGGTACTTTGTCCGAGTTTTGGGCAAAGCATACCGATCCTTTGGTTAGAAAAAAGATCATTACCGACATCCTCAGAGGAATGGTTTATCTACAAATGAATCGGATTGTTCATCGAGATTTAAAGCCTGCCAATATATTAATTCAGAAAGAAGATAATGGGGAATTCACCGCCAAAATTGCAGATTTTGGATTAGCCAAATGTATGGATCAATCCAGTACAGCCAGTATGCATTCTTTGCATATGCGAGGTACGCCAGAATATATGGCTCCTGAGCAGTTTATCGCAGAGAAATATGGCATTAATGGACGAATTGGTACCAATGTAGATATATGGGCTTTGGGGGTGATTTTGTATGAATTATTCAAAGGGAAATTACCTTTTGGTAGCAGAGATAGCAAGCAAAGTATGGCACAAATTATGGAGAATATCGCCTACTATAAATCTGGACAAATGGATTTGAATGGGGTGCCAGCTCCTTATGATGAGGTGATTCGAAAATGTTTGGTCAAAAAAGCATCGGAACGTATAGATGATTGTATGCCTTTGTATTTTTTGGTAGCCAATCATGGGGCGGAGATTCCTGAGACTTATAA
>JAHDFT010000059.1:0-5658 GCA_020628015.1 Bacteroidota bacterium | reverse complement strand
TGCCTTTGTATTTTTTGGTAGCCAATCATGGGGCGGAGATTCCTGAGACTTATAAGGATTCTAATGTTAACGAGCATTCTTTTCAGGCATTAGAGGAGATATTTCAAGAACAAGAAACAGATCGAGCTTCTTTAGATTTGGATTCCTTAGCGGATGAATTAGAGCAAGCAGAATTGGAGTTAAAAAAGGAAGCCGAGGTAGTTGAGTCTGTCAATGAACCTATTATTACAAAAGCAGCAGAACAAATCGTTAATTACAATACCAATAATAAGGAAGTAGAACCTGCAAGTTCCGCAGCATCTGCATCTGCGATAGGACCTAAAAAGACTCAAAAAACAGTACTCAATAAACCTAAAGTAAAGACTAATAAAGCAAAATGGTGGAAAGTAGCCGCTATTGGTCTTGTATTTTTACTTGGTTTGGGTGCCTTGATTGCTAGTGGTTTGAAACGGGACAATAAGCCAACTACTGTTGCTAATGCAAATGGAAATACTGTTGTTGAGGAGGATGTGGATTTGAGTAATGGAGTAAGTACGACAGTAGTGAAACATACTGAAAGCAGGCCAGCAAGCGAAAATAGTGCAGTAGAAAAACTAAAGGAAATAGATGTTTTTTCTTCAGAAGCAAAAGATCTGAAAACTGGATATGAGCAATTCAAGACAAAGGGAGATGCGTTTTTTGAAGAACAAGATTTTCTGAAGGCTTTAATTGCTTATCGAGAAGCGATGAAATATCAAATTGAGGACGAGTATTGCCGTACAAAAATCAATATGTGTAAGCTGGATTTAAAATTACCTTCCCTCAAACAAGAAAAACAAAAACAACATAAGCTTAATTGGTATTTAAAAGAGGCAGATAAAAGATGGGAACGGAAGTTATACAGTGATGCCCTTGATTTTTATCAACACGTATTGAAACAGCAAGCGGATAATGCTTATTGTCAAGAAAAAGTGTATGTGATTAAAAGTATATTGAATACTTTTGATTCCTTTTTAAAGGAAGGGAAAAGTTTAGAAAAGCAATCAGATTATACCAAAGCGATGGCGCAATATGAAAATGCTATGCGCTTGAATCCCTTTAATGAGTTGGCACAAGAAAGCCGAGATCGTTGTATTAGTGCTTTGAGGGAGAAGTCTTAATAACTAATTAAATTTTTAATAAATCCTTATAGAAAATGTAATATTGGGGCTTTGATAGATACTAATGAGTAAACATTACTACAAATCAAAGCCCATATTTATGTCGATCAATGAAAATGATAAACCACTCCCAAAAAAAATAGTAGAGGAGGAACAAACAAACGACTCTGCATTAGAGCCATTAGTAATAGAAAAAAAGGAGGATTTAAATGATGAGCAGCATCAGCCTGAAAGGAAACCTAAATGGTTGTTGGATTTGGAGCAACAAAGCTGGCAGGCAGAATTATTGATTTCTGGTCTGGTCATTTTTAGCTTATTTGGATTACCTGCTAAAATGATTCATTGGATAGAATATTATACGGTTCACTATAGCCAGTCTTTCTATTTACCTATTCATGTGTGTACATTGTATTTATTGTCCATTGTTTATGCAGTTACTTTTTTATTTCTAGCACATTTTGCCATTCGTAGTTTGTGGATTGCTTTATTAGGTTTAAATTCTGTCTATCCAGAAGGTATACAAATAAATGCCTATAATTTGTATACCAAAGGGGTAATGAAGTATATCAAAGAAGAGTTTAATGAGATTGAGACTTTTTGTGAAAAACTTGAAAATATCAGTAGCCTTATATTCTCTATTGCAGCATTAATTGTTATGATATTTACCGCTTCTATTTTTTCTATTGTCATATCTTGGAGTATATATCATATTTTTTCTTTGATAGTGCCATTAAAACTAAGTAATAATGCTGTTATATGGTTTTTGGTGTTTGTAATTATAGTACTCTTAATTCAATTGCTTTGGGCAACTGCACTTAAAAAGAAGGTAAAAGGAGCTAGTCGAACAGAATATACTTATTATAAATGTAATCGAATTATACAGAGAATAAGCTTTAATGTATTTTACTGGCCACTAAATTATATTATGCATACCTTACTTTCTAATGCTAAATATAAGAGTCAATATTTGAATGCTTTTGTCACTTTGTGTTCTATAGGAGTGCTGTTTCGTGTTATAACAATGATGAATATGTCTCCTATTTTATCTTCATTTAATTACAAAAACTATTTTAATATCAATAATAATCCCAATGAACAATTAATTTACAATTATGATAATCTGCATCCTAAAGATCAAGTTATATTTACGCCAACTATTCAAGCAGATATTATTACAGGCAAGACTTTAAAGGTATTTCTTCCATTGGTTGGAAGAGAAGAACTGGCAAGGCAAACCTTATATGGGAAATTGAGTGAAAAGAAATTAGGAAAGGAAAATTATCAACAAAAAACATTGGCACAACATCAGCAATTCAATACGATCAGTATTAATGGAGAAGTATATAAAGACCTACGTTTTAGGTTTTATAGCCATCCGAACAAAAACGAAAAAGGATTATTGACCTATATTCCTACCAAAAAAATCAAGATTGGTGAAAATATACTAGAGATTAAAAAGGAGTATTATTATCAAGATACCTTGCAAAAAACGGTGGTGATTCCTTTTTATTTTGAAGGAGGATTGAAAACGCTTCGATAAGACCTTTTCTCTTTAAACCAAGAAATTCAACAAATGCGGCTGATCATTCAAGTTAGTAAAATCAAAACCTGCTTGGTTCATTCGTTCTATTAAAGATTGATAATCTTGAGGATTTTTAAGCTCGATACCCACTAGAGCAGGCCCTTTGGTTTTACTGGTTTTTTTGGTGTATTCAAAATGGGTAATGTCATCATTCGGCCCAAGCACTTTTTCTAGGAAGTCCCTTAATGCGCCTGCTCTTTGGGGGAAATTGATAATAAAATAATGCTTTAAACCTTCAAAAAGTAAGGAGCGTTCTTTGATTTCGGGCATTCTTTCGATGTCGTTATTCCCGCCACTCACCACACACAAAACATTTTTCCCTTTCAATTCCTCCTTATAATAATCTAAAGCAGCAATGGACAAAACGCCTGCTGGCTCTACAACGATAGCATCTCTATTGTACATTTGTAAAATAAAGGTACACAGCTTACCTTCTGGCACCAATTGAATGGCATCTAAGTTTTTATGACAAATAGAAAAGGTCAATTCTCCCACCTTTTTGACCGCCGCACCATCGACAAAAGTCTCAATTTTTTCCAATTCAACGACTTTTCCTGCCTCAAATGCTTGATGCATCGCTGGTGCACCCAAAGGCTCTACACCAATAATCTTAGTCTGCGGACTCATGCGCTTGAAATAGGTCGAAATCCCTGCGGAAAGTCCACCACCGCCAATAGGCAGAAAGAGGTAATCAAGGGGAGCTTTGAGTTGATTAAGGATTTCAATGCCTACGGTACCTTGTCCTTCTATGATTTGTGGATCATTGAAAGGTGGTACCAGCCGTTTGCCTGTTTGTTGAGCGTAGGCGGTTGCTTCGGTAAATGCCGCATCAAAAGTATCACCAACCAAAATCACCTTTACCTTCCCCTTACCCAATCGCTCCACCTGTCGAATTTTCTGACTAGGCGTAGTAGTCGGCATATAAATTTCTCCCTCAATATCCAGCAATCGACAAGAATAAGCCACCCCTTGAGCATGATTGCCCGCACTTGCACAAACAACTCCCTTTTGCGCCTGCTCAGGAGCTAGTTGACTGATTAGATTGTAGGCCCCACGAATTTTGTAGGAACGCACCACTTGCAAATCCTCTCGTTTGAGGTAGATATTGGCATCATACCGATCAGAAAGATTGAGATTACGCTGCAAAGGGGTTTCGTCTACAACACCATTTAGGCGAAGGTAGGCTTTTAATATATTTTCTATTTCGATCACAGTTATTTATTATATTGTGAGGAGTTTAGTGTAGGCTGCAAAGCTATCATTAATCAGCCATCAAAAGTAAACCAATGAATAATATTTTCCAACTTCCAATGAAGGGATTCGATGCAAGTAGTGAAGAATTTTTTGAAACCTTACTACAACATGACCAAATTCGTATTGAACGGATTTTATCTTGTGGACAAATTACCCCTGAAGGTGAATGGTATGATCAGGAGGAGGCAGAATGGGTCGTATTGATAGCAGGAACAGCAAAGTTATTGATGGATCAGGAAGGTGGGGAGGTGATTCATTTAGAACAGGGAGATCATTTGTTGATTCCGGCTAGGCGAAAACATCGGGTCATTTATACCAGTAAAGAGCCAATTTGTATTTGGTTGGCGGTATTTTTTAATGCAAAACAGCATGACTAAAATCTAGCCATGCTGTTTTGTATCATAAATTTTATTATAATTATGCTTTATTAGGAATAGACTTCCTTATTAGCAGCTTTGAGTGTATTCAATAATAAGGAAATCACAGTCATTGGACCAACACCACCAGGAACAGGCGTAATAAAACTGCATTTAGGGCTGACCGTTGGAAAATGTACATCCCCTTTGAGGGAATAACCCCAGACTTTGTTTTTGTCTGGTACACGAGTAATGCCCACATCAATCACCACAGCACCTTGTTTGACCATATCGGCGGTAATAAAACCAGGCTGTCCCAATGCGACAATCAATATATCCGCTTTTTTAGTATAAGTAGCTAAATTTTGTGTGCGGCTATGACAAAGCGTAACCGTACAATTTCCTGGGTTGGCATTGCGAGACATAAGAATACTCATAGGCGTACCGACAATGTTACTTCGACCTACGACTACACAATGTTTGCCACTAGTTGGGACATTATAGCATTCTAGTAATTGCATAATGCCATAGGGAGTCGCTGGTAAATAGCAAGGCTGCCCAATAGCCATACGGCCTACATTCATAGGATGAAACCCGTCTACATCTTTTTTATAGTCGATGGCATGAATGACTTTATTTGGCTCAATATGTTTAGGAAGCGGCAATTGCACGATGAAACCATCAATGAAATCAGCTTTATTGAAGCGGTCTACTTGGTCGAGCAATTCTTTTTCGGTGACTTTATCACTCATTCGGAGCAAAGTAGATTCAAAACCCACCTCTCGACATATTTTCACCTTATGATTGACATAAGTTTCACTTGCTCCATCTTTTCCGACTAGAATCGCTGCTAAATGCGGAGGGCGTTTGCCTTGTGCTACCATTCTGGCGACCTTAGATTTAATTTCGCCTTTCATAATTCTCGCCAACTCCTTTCCATTTAATATCTGCATAGTTTGTTTAATTACTCGTTTTTGGGGTAATTCAATCAACATGGAGTTCTGATTTTAGGCAGAATGGGGATTAGATTGATTGATTTTATGCTGTAATAATGAGACAAAAATAAACTCGACCAAAATGATCTGCAAGTATTTGGAGAGATTTTATTATTAATCCATTACTATGGAACAGTAAAAAAATAAATTCTATTTTGATGGATAAATTTGCCCCTATACTTCGTTAAAAAGCCTCGCCAAGGCACTGCATTGCCTGCGTTTTTTGCCTCGTCTAGTGTCAAATTTACCTAATCAAAACTGTAAGTGATGGAACAGCAATAAATTCGGCCATATCCTTTATTATTTAGCCTAATACTGCGTTGCAAAAATAT
>JAHDFT010000533.1 GCA_020628015.1 Bacteroidota bacterium | reverse complement strand
AAAAAGACGGCTACACATAGAATCCGCATGGGGGTGACGGATAAGGCAAACTCTTCTCCATATAGCAAAGGAATCACCCAGCCACTACAAACAAATACGCCTAATGATAAGACCAATAAAATGGCGGTATTGAGCCTAGAAAAAAATAGAAAATGTACCCTTCCTTCCTGCTTTCCCAATCGAGTCAAATAAGGTAGTAAAACTTGTGGAATGGCTGTGGTAATGAGCAAAATCATATCGGTAAACATGGTTGCAATCGCATAATGTCCCAATTCTTCTGTTCCATTTGTCCGATACTGTTCGATAAAAAAGATGTCTAAACGACGGTTGATGAAGTGGATGATGATGGCGATATAGGTGATATTGAGGTAACTAAAGAAGGGTTTGATGTCTTTAGAGAAGGAAAAACGCAGGCTGAGTTGAAAAGGGACGGTTTTGAGGAAGAGAAAGGTGTAGGTGAGGTAGGATAAAGCGTGAATCACCAATATAAAAGCCAACTTATAACTCAAACTGAGCGTCAATATATTAGCTAGTTCTAGGAAATAAACGCCACCATAGCCTACCAATGCAATGACTCGCAAGACTAAAGCAGCCGTATTCATGGTCTTAAACTGGATGCTGCCTTGTAGAATGCTGGTGTAAATGGTATTGGAGAAATTGAGGAAGAAATAACTGGCTAGAAAGAAGGCGATGAGGGCTTTATCGGAATAGGCTTCGGGGATAAAAAAGTGGAGGGGGGCGGCTTGGGTATAGAATAAGGCGGTAATGAGTAAGGCAAAGGAGCAGGTGGCAAAGAGGGTAATGACAAAGGTTAGCCCAAATAACTTTTCTCGATCAATATTTTGTTTGGCGAAAAAATAGGCTAAACCTGCGGGTAGGTTCAATCCTAGTAAAAGAGCGGCTGCATCTGCGTTGAAGGTGAGGTAATGATACAATCCTCTCCCCTCTGCCAATAACCATCTCGCTAAAAAGATACTAGAAATGAAATTAAGCAGTAAAGTGGGAATTTTTATAAGCAATGTGTAAAAGGTATCTTTGTTGAGCGACATGGTGGTTTGGATTGTACAATAATGCCCACACAATTGTTACTAAAGCACAAATTTATGGAGTTCAAAGATATTATATTGCTGCCAATTTTTTTCTTTTTCCTGTGCATGATTGGTTTATTAGTGCAGGAAGTACGTTATAAACATGCTCCTTATAAATATTATTTATTATTGGGCTTGATGACAAAAATGCTGGGCGCAATGGCTTATTGTGCGGTGTATACCTTGTATTATGCTGGTGGGGACACGACGGTGTATTATGATTATGCTTCTGTTATTTTGAGTACAATTATGTATGATCCTGAACTGGGTTTCCGCATTTTACAGGCTCCTGCTGGACATTTTGACTTTGCGACCTATGACTCCATTGTTGATATTTGGCACTTTTATCGAGATCCTTCTACCTTTATGGTGATGCGCCTAGCTGTAGTATTAGGCTTATTTTGCTTTAATAGTTTTTGGGTCATCTCCTTATTATTTGGGGCAATTTCTTTTTCTGGATTATGGGCAATGTATCGGGTTCTGGTAGAAATGTATCCCAAGCTCTATCACCACTTCGCCATCGCCATCTTCTTCATTCCCTCTGTCTTTTTCTGGGGTTCAGGATTAATGAAAGATACTATTACCCTTGGTGCATTGGGCTGGCTGGTCTATGCCATTTACCAGATTGCCATCAAGCGAAAACGCTTTATTTCCTCCATCATTATCGCTTGGATTGCCTTTACATTGATTAAGGAAATCAAGGTCTATATTATCGCTGCTCTGATTCCTGCGGCGGTTTATTGGATTTATCGCCACTATATCGTCAAATTGGAAGCGGCTTTGCGGATTGTGATTTGGTTGGTGGCTGGTTTTTCCTTTTCGGTTTATTTCTACCTCTTTTCGGGGCATTTTCTAGGGATGGTCAATGGAGCGATGATGTCTTTTGTCTCTAGGGTGATTCAGTTCCAAAGCTGGCATACCTTTTTGGCGGAGACAAGGGGACAGTCGGGTTATTCGCTAGGTGATATGGAGCTGACCTTTGGGGGAATTATGGCTAAATTTCCTGCCTCGGTGGTTGTAACGCTCTTTCGTCCCTTTCTTCATGAGGTGACTAATCCTATTATGTTGCTGACTTCATTAGAGGGGGTGATTTTTCTATTGTTTACGGTGTATGTGTTCCTTAGAGTAGGCATATTTAAAACGCTTGGCATCATTTTGCGGGAGCCTGTTGTCAGTTTTTGTATTGTCTTTGCTTTGATTTTCGCTTTTGCGGTGGGATTGACGAGTTATAATTTTGGAGCTTTGGCTCGTTATAAGATTCCTTGTTTGCCTTTTTATATTATTGGTTTATCTTTGATCCTTCATCATTATAAAGTTTCAAAAACGCAGAAACTTAGCGTTTCTTCTTAGACACACTCTTTGTATAAAACACAGATTAGTCCATATATCATTCATGCTATCCCTTGATTACGACTATTGGCTCTTCTTTTCCTTGATGAAAAGAAGCAAAAATCAAGACTGTATGGA
>JAHDFT010000058.1 GCA_020628015.1 Bacteroidota bacterium | reverse complement strand
TCCATAGGAGCGACCTGTCAAGTTCTTTAAGACTTGTTCCATTTTTTCAAAAAAACTTTCCACGGGATTTGTCAAAGAACCAAAAATATTAAACTTAGTAATCCATCATTGGGTCTCCACCCTACTCCTCTGCTTTCTCGTTTTCCAAATGGCTTCTAAAAATGGTTGCCAAGGAACAGACCACATAATTCGAAAATCATCATAAGGTGAGGCACTCGCATCTAAAAAGCGAAAAATTCTTTGGATGGGATTATTTTTAAACATCTCTGTAAAAATATCTGAAATCCTATCTCCTTTATCCCTTAAAATATTAAGTAATAAAGTATCATAATATTGATAACGGCTATAATCCTGGATGGTATATTGCGGTTTTCCTGTCTCTAGTAAAGCCTTGACCAATTGACGACTTTGCTCTTGTATCCGCAAAAAAGCATACCCTGTCGAAGGCTTGGCTCGTCCACCCAAAGTCCCAATATGAACTGTTCTAGGACTTGGGAATGTCTCAAAAGGATGGTCATACATAGGAATACACCCTTTTTCTACTTCATGGATTTTATAGCTCTTTAATTTTAATACCGCTTCTAAATATTGTTTCAACTCCTTTTCATAAAAATCCTGAGTATAGAGTTCTCGTCCAAAAATGGTATATTCTACTAATGCTTTATTTTTGCTAAATGGTAAAGTATATAAAAAACGGACTTCTTCCGCTTGTTGAGTACGAAAATCGAACATGGTTGGGCAATCGGGGGTAAAAATATCCTCTTCTACTTCAATCACCCAGCCCAAAAAATGTTGTAATAAATAATGATAACGTGCTGGCTCTTTGGCTAGAGCCTCATCCTTAAAACAGCTATTGAATAACCAATCTCCCTCATAGCGTCCTTCATTTGTTTGAACAAACACTCTTTCATCCTCTTCCCCTAGTTCCTCTATCGTCGCATATAGCTTATCAATATTGGGATTTTGGGCTAATTCTTCATAGATATACTCATAAAAATCAATTCCCCTTAACATACTGTACCGCCAATCTTTGAGTTCGTGTACTTCATTGTACTCCTGATTGATAAAACGAATCTGCTGCCATTGCCGATAAAATAAGTGATCGAAGTGGGTTGCTTCTTGATGCCAAAAACTCCAAGTACGATCATTTGTATTTTTTACGGATTTGTCTATAATCAATACCTTTTTATTCCGTAATTTCGAGCGGCTAATTTGATAAGCCAGACTCAAACCAGCGCAGCCACCTCCTGCGATAATGTAGTCGTATTTTGGCATTTTTTTAATTATATTAACAAAATAAAATTAACAAAGTAAATTAATATTTGTTTAATGACGCTCACCATCCTCGATATGGAATTTACTGGCGGCCGCCCTCGCAGAGATCGCATCGTAGAATTAGCGATGGTGCGAATTGTGGACGGGGAGATTGTCGATCAATTTTACTCGGTCATCAATCCAGGTGAGGAAGTACGTATCAAAGATTTTTTGTTTTCCTTAGTACAATTTGATCGCCCTACTTTAGAAGCGGCACCTACTTTTGGGGAATTAACAGAGCAGATTATTGATTTTAGTAAGGATTCCATACTCGTTGGTTTTAATATCCGAAGACAATATGCCCTTTTGCGACAAGAATGCAAACGTACAGATCACAAACTAAACCTTAAACAAATCGACCTTACCCACATTCTCAATGAAAAATTACCTGTTGAACAAGCGAAGTCTTTAACGGCACTCTGTAGATTTTATGCCATTCCTTTCAATCATCAAGTTGCCAATTTGCTAGAAAGATGTAAGGCAGTTGCACAAATTGCTCTAAAACTACTAGATGATACCGTTTTACCAACCAATCAAAGGCAATTGCGCTCCCTTTCTCTAGCCACCAAATTCCCTCCTAACCTTCCTCCTGAAAAGGTAGAAGAACTGCCCAATGCAACAGGAATTTATTATTTCCTCAATCACAAAGGACAGATTATTTATCTAGGAAAAAGTAAAGCCATACGCACTCGAATTTTAAGCCATTTTAATACTGATTTAGAGTCGGCTCACAAACAGAAAATGAAAAAGGATATTTATGACATCCAATACCGCATTACTGGTAGTGAATTGATTGCTTTATTGTATGAATCAGACGAAATTAAGCGGTTTATGCCTAGATATAATCGAGCACAGAGACGTAAAAAATACCGATTTGGCATTTATATTGAGCCTAATGAAGCAGGCTATTTGTGTTTAAAATTGGATTATTTGCAATTGGGCAAAACGCCTTTGGTCAAATTTACTTCTCGTTGGGGCAGTATCCAATTCTTGCTAAATACAGCAATTAGGTATGGTTTTAGCTTGGAATTATTAGGTATTCAAGCCTTTGAAAAATGGTTTGAGACAAGTGGTTTTGAAGAAGCGGATTTTGATTTAGAAGAGCCTATGTCTGTAGCCGCTCACAATACCTGTGTAGAGGAACTCATCCGCTTTTATAGTTATCCACATCCCAATATGTTAATTGTGGAACCAGGCACCCATGAGAACGAAATGGCGATTATCTTAATCGAAGAGAATCAATACAAGGGTTATACTTATTTAGCACAAGATAAAGCACCTCAATCAGAAAATGGTCAACTCTCCACTTTTGAAAAACTAACCATATTACCCAAAGTGCGTAAAAATTTGATCCCATTTCGAGAAAATCCCGATGTTCAAGGGATTATTAGAAGATATTTGAGGAAAAATGAAATAAGTACCCGCATTTTTACATTCTAATATATTGCCTGTACTACTTTAAACCTTGACTGCATTAGTCATATCTCAACAAAAGGTCTATAGGTCTCTGATTAATAAAGTCAGAGATTATACCATCATCTACTACACTATATACATTCAACGATTTGATAAAAATTGACATCATGAAGATATACTCCTTTATTATCCTATTTTTTTGTGTGCTAATAGTCAGCCCTAGCCTAGCACAATCCTATCAACAAAATGGGAAGGTGGTGATTACTTATGATTATCCTACTGTACAGCCTCAGAGTGCTAAGTACACCAGTTATGGTATTAGAAATAATCCTAAAGTTGTTCGCAATGTAGCTTATGATAGTTACAATACCATTTATGATTCAAATGGTCAGTTGACTTATGAGGGACAGATGCGAAATGGCAAGCAGCATGGTTATGGTCGCATGTGGTTTAATGGCGGCTATTATGAAGGGACTTTTTATCGAGGGATGGCACATGGACAGGGAAAGGATACTTATGCCAATGGAGATCGTTATGAGGGAGAATTTCGCTATAATAAGCGTCAAGGCTTAGGGACTTATTACTATGCGAATAGGGAGCGTTATGAAGGGAATTTTCAGAATGATAAAATGCATGGAAAAGGAACCTATTATTTAGCCAATGGGCAATATTTTACAGGCATTTGGCATAATGGTCGGCTGATGGATCAAACTTCAGAAAAATATGCTGGTTATGAACCTAATATCACTCCTGTAAAAAACACCTATGGCCCACAACAAAATAATAATTATGGTTTTGTCAAGTCTATGAAAATTAAAAAATACAATTATTAATCTAATCAATGGTGATGCTTCGTTCATCGTCTTAATGAAAAGTTTTAAAAGGCTTGGTTTGGGTGAATAATAGGGTTTAGTAATGAGCTTTTATAAAGCTCTGATTAATTCAGATGCTTGTTTTGCTTTCCAGCCTTTTTGATCAATAATTTGCTGCAATTGTGTTTTGGCAGCCTTAATATCTTCTTTTTGTACTAGAGCCAAGCTCAAAAACCAATCTGCCTGTTGTTGAAATCGTCCATTGGATGCTTGTAGTTTTTGGAGGATTGGAATGGCTTTATCTGTTTGTGCAGGATTTTGATACAAGTAGGATAAAGCTAGAAAATACTCCTGTTCTTGTGTAATGGTAGCAGCTTGTGCAAGCGGTTCTAGTACTTGACTTGCCTTTTTAAACTCCTTTTTTTGCCATGCTTCTACCGCTTGCGTCCATGCTGCCGTATTATTGTTGTCTCCCCTTGTAGAAGTGGGATTGTAAAAGCTTTTTTCGAGGTAATTATCGGCTAGTTGAGCAGTATTTCCACTAGAATTTTGCATTTGTAGGAATAAACCTACTCCTAATAAAACAATGACCATAGCTGCTATTGCTAACCATCTCCTCCAAGATCCAGTAGCCGCTTGATTTGTTGCCTGTCGTTCATTTGTTGATTGATCATCACCAATCGACCTAATGATTGCCTCTTTTTTGGGTGTTACATTATTAGTAGATTCAGCTTCATCAGTTCCAACTTCTGCATCATAAGATAGCTCAATTAACTCCTCTTGTTCTTCTTGGAAATCATTGAGATAACTATCTAAATCTGTTCGCTGCTTACTTTTCTCTGCATAAAAAAATTGAATGCCTTCTAGTACACCTGCACAAATCTCACAATCTTGTACATGCGCTTGGATTAAATTATTTTTTTCTGTTGTCAATTTACCTTCAACATAATCTGTTAATAGGTCAAAAGAATAATGTTGTTTATCGGGATTGGTCATTTTCTTATCGTTTAGATGGTATGGTGTTAAAAACTGGTGATAAGGAATTGTCAAAAAATAATTGTAGCATTTTGATTGATAAATTTCACCCTATACTTTGTTAAGAGGCTTCTCGTCAATGCCCTATATTGACTAGGTTTTGTGCCTTGTCTAGTGTCAAATTTAACGAACTAAAATTTGTATACTTATTTTTTACTTGTTCCTCAACTGGATAAGTCATGTGATACATGGAGTTTCTTATAACTAACTAAGAATAGCCTAAATCTTTATAAACTCCTTTTAACTTTTTTCTAACCAATGCTTTAATATTCGCTATGGTTTTGGCCGCAATTTCAAGCTGTTCTGCAATTTCTTTATTGGTATAGCCATTTAAAAATAAAGCCCAAACTCTATACTCATGTTCACTCAAATGTTTTTTAGCAATGGCTTCATGATCATCAGAAATCATGTCTAATTCGCCATGATTGTGATTAACCCCTGCTTTGAGTAAACGCAATTCTTTCTTTGAGTTTTCTCGTCTACTTTTCCATCGGCTGTAGGAGTAACAATAATTTTTTGCTACACCAAACACCCATCGTTCCACATTATTAATGGTTTCTGGTTCTTTGTGGCTCATCAATTTTAGTAAAGTTTCGGAGGCTGCATTTTCAGCCATTGGTACATCTCTCAAAATGCCAATACAATACATGGTTAACCTTTTGTGAAATAAATTGTACAGCTCTCCAAATGCTTTTTTATCACCTGCAATATGTTTGTCCCATAATTTTTGATACATTGCTTGATCTTCCATTGGTATTCCTGCTTTACGTGCGTTTTATGGGGCATGTATCCATATATCAATAAGACATTGTACAAAAATAAAGCATTGATTTACTTTTCTACGCTACTTATTCCAATACTTCAACACCCATTTAAAATAAATAAATGATTGCTAATGAATAAAATCAAATATAATTCAAAGTGTTAAAAATAACCATATTTAATTTTCTTCGATAGTTACGATTTCTTTTGTTCATTTGGGTGAATGAAATGTATTTTTAGGGATATAATGAGTGGCTGAAGATTTTCAGGTACTTCCTCGCTTTTCTTTCTATCTATCACTTCGGTCTACACCTTCATCAACATGACTTTCCAAGCAGCATTTTTTCCCGATCAAAATCCTATTTTTATTCCTTTATAATATATTTTTTTTGACCACATGCAAAACTCAAAGATAATAAGCCCTTTAGTAATAATAAAATAATCAGCTATCTACTTTTATTGCTATTTCATGATTATTATTTCAAATACACCTAACTATTAAGGCTTCGTCCCTACTTAAAACAAATAACATAAATCGCATTTTAGATACTTTGGTGGAAGAATAAGGCTGCTACGTTGAATTTAATATTAGAATTACTAAGATTAATTTACTTTTGATAGAATTAGGAACGAGTGAAAAATAAATTTACGCATTCCTTATATTTTCAGCAACAATTAGAATGATCAATAATGTCTAACTATTTTCTTCTCTTCTTATCCATTCTCTGTTTTCCATTATTGGCTTTAGGGCAAAACACTAGTAGCGATAGTAAATTTTCGGCTCCTCCCTTGACATTTACTGATATTCATATGCACGCTAGTATCAAACCTTTTAATTCTAGTGAAAAAGGGAATTATAATCATTGGGAATTGATAGAGCATAATTGTGATGAAAATGCATCAGGTTTTTTCATTAATAATAGTGATCAAATTCCTCGTCGTTCTCAATCCAATTTTGAATCTTTAATTGAGGGAAATACAAGAGTGGTCAGCCTATCGCTTACCCCTTTTGAAACACAAATGGTTTCTCCTCGCTTACTCAATATCAAGAAAAAGGGTATTTCTACATTTGCTTGTTTATCAGGAATCGAATTGACCTATGAATCCTTTTTTCAAAAAGAGCAAGATTACTATGGCAATTTAGCTTCTAATTTGCAATTTGTTATCGAAGGTTCTAAGAAACCTTATTATATTAAAAATGAGCCGTATTTTTATGAAATCATTCACAATCGACAACAATTAAAAGACATTATTCATAATCCTAAACGTATTGGATTAGTTTTATCTATTGAAGGTGCTCATGCTTTAGGTAGCTCTTTTTATATCAACAATAAATTAACAGAAACGCCTGATTATCATCAAAAAGTACTAGAAAATATTGATCGTTTAAAAGGTTCTCGCCCTTTGATGGAAGGCTTTTCAGATACGCTTCAATATCCAGTTCATTTTATTAGTCTATGTCATTTTTTCTGGAATGGCATCTGTGGTCATGCTCGTACTTTTTCTGGTACACAAGAGCTGGTTTTTGGTGTGCAAAAATTGAGCAATGGTCCTTTTAGCCCACTCGGTCGCAAAGCTCTCCTAAAGATGTTGGATAAGGATCAGGGAAGACGTATTTTGATAGATGTCAAACACATGAGTTTGAAGGCTCGTCAAGAGTATTATGCGTGCTTAGATTCTTTTATGCTTAAAGGAGATACGATTCCGATCATCTCTAGTCATAGTACGATTTCTTCTTTGAGTTGGAAAGATAAGTATTATCAAAAACCAGATAATTATGGTAAAAATAAGCGACGTTATTTGAATGAGTGGACGATCAGTTTGGCAAAGGAAGATATGCAGCGGATTCATCGCTCCAAAGGTATGATTGGCATTATGTTGGACAAATATCGTTTGATGGGCGGTAAAGCCAAAAAAATGCATAGTGAAACTATCGCAGGTTCTTTACAAAGGCGACAATTTTTGACCAAAGTATTATTTGCTAATATTCTAACTATAGTCAAGGCAATAGATCACCAAAGTGGATGGGATATTATTTGTATTGGTTCCGATTTTGATGGGATGATTATTCCCTTGGATGGTTATCCTACTAGTGGAGAATTTCCTGATTTGGCGAATGATCTTAAAAATTTCTTAGAGTATCCTTCTCCTATTTTTAATTTATTTACAACTGAGGAAATTGAAAGCTTGAAATTTGGTCTATCTTCGGAAGAGATTGTTAATAAGATTATGGCTTATAATATGTTGGAATTTTTGGATCGCAATTTACCAGACCAACCGTAATGCATAATATTTCATAATTCAACATTACGGTTGGGCAGGTAGTATTTCATCAATTAGGTAGAGAGGGACAACTTTGAATAGATGTATTGCCATATAATTATAGTTAAATTAGCAATACTAGGCTCTGTAAGAACCTGGTCTTTGTTGTCTTCTATTAAGGTCTAGTTCGTAAAAACGAACGCCTTTCACAGGGTTGTAGCGGTATGCTTCTACTTCGGTAAATCCTATAGATCTGTATAATGACTCAGCCGCACGCATCCAAGGATGTGTGTCTATTCTCATGATCTGGTAATCTTGACTAGCCCTATTCACAACATCTTTCACAAGGGCTTTCCCCACTCGTTTTCCTCTAAATTGTCCACTTACAAATAAACGACGCATCTCACAAGTTCCATCAGAACGTTTACACAGTTCTACACATCCGGCAGGTTGATCGTTCCAGAGTGCAAGGTAAAAAGAACCATTAGCTGGGTAGGTACTAGGCAAATGCTCTCCTATTGGCTGAATATCCCTTAGAACTGCTTCGTGCCTGTTGTGTGTCCTACCGTATTCGAGAAGTAAATTTTTGACATGTGTCCATTGAAACGGTGATGATACCTCTACGATTCTTAGCATAGGATCAGTTTTAAAATGGTGAAGGTAATCGGATTGACTGATTGGGTTAAAATTGAGTATACTATGTTCCTATTAATAATGTTTCTAAAAAGTATAATATATTATAAACGAGTGTCTTTACCTAGATGATATAAAAACCAACAATTTTAACATTTTATAGACATTTTTTACCAATAATTGATAGTCAATGTCATATCATTTAAATTGGGCTGGCTTAAAACCAATAAAATACAACAATATTATATCTACCTGTCATTACTAAGTACACTTATCTTGATAATAAGTTGTCAAAAAAATTAGAATTTTGGGGAAATTTATAATGGTGAGATGGATAAGGGGGCTGTAGATTAAATCATTATCTACCTGTATAACATAAGAACGCTAACTAACGATCATAAGTTAGTTATTTTTTTTGAGTTCTCCCATCAATTTCTATAATTTTATGTAAATAAGTCATTTATTCATCTACATAAAAAAAATAAAAATTTAACAAATCTGCCCATATAAGCATATTCATATAAGAAAACACTCTACCTTTCTCATATATTCACTTATAACATTTAGTAGGTAATAGACATTAATACTACATAGGAACTGCAATATGTTATGTAACCAGGTTAGTTCGATGAATTGTTTCTATTTTCAATATGTGTGGGAATCACTCTCCTGAATTTGTTGCTAAGTACGCTGTAAATATTGATTTACTTTGTACATGATCATTTTGACATGGACGATTAAAATAATAGTGAAAAATGGGCGGTGGGTCTTTGAAAAAAATCTAAATTATTATCGTTTATATTTGAATATACTAATTTTTTTGACAAAAAGGAGAATTATTCACAATGAAATAAAGGTTTTACTGAACAAATCTCACATTATACTTTTCTATTTACTTAATTTACTTAGTAAAAAATGCTTTTTAATTTAAAATGTCTTAGTATTTAAAAATAAAAAATAGATTGGATTTTTGGGGAAAGGCGGTGGAGAGAGAAGAGAGTCAGAGTTAGGGGGGATATGTAATCCCCCCGTACAGTAATTCCCCCGTACAGTAATCCCCCCATACGGTAATCCTTTCATACTAGAAAGCCTTACTGGAATACGACTCGTCCGAATTTATAGTCTCTGTGTTTTTCTCCGTAAATGATGATTTCATTTTTACTGACTTGTTTGCATAATAAAGGACGGGTGATGGTACGAATTTCATTACCTGAAAACATAGGGAATTGCTTGGAGTTTCCACTTAAATCAACAGCAGTAATGGTGGTGATAGATCGAAATGGATTGGTCATGGTGCGCTTTCTTTTGCGCTTTTTTTCACTAAGCAAATTTTTGATGTGGTCGTTATAAATTAAATATAATTTATCCCTCACAACTGCTAAAGCAACAGAGGAATAAAAACCCTCATCATCTACGGTTATTTGTCGCTTTGGGACTTTAGTAGCCCAAGCAATGGCACCGTCAGGATTAAGGTTTATCAAAATGACATCATGGAAATGGTAATCATAGGAAATATGAACAGGTCGCCCTCTTCCACTAGGTGGACCAGCTACTTGCTCTTGTACATATTGTTGTTCGGCAATCACTACTACTCCTCCATCTCCACGTAAGACTAGATCAGCAATTTTGAAATTATTCAATTCGCCTTGTCGCTTTACCTTAATATCATCCTCAAACTGTCGAATAAAACGCAAATCAAAGGGGGATTTTCCTGTCACAACTGCTTGTGTATTATCTGTATCAGGATTAATTCTAAAAAAGACGGTTCCTTTAGCATTAAATACTCGTCTTTCGGTATAAAAACCTGCTCCACTTACCCCCTCTTTAGATGCTTTAATGAATAAATCGGTAATAAAAGTATCATCATTGGTCAGCCGATATTCTTTCACATTTTTGCCTGAATTAAAGAAAGAGAAAATGGTAAAAAAATAGTCTGGTTGGGCATTGAAAGGCGGATCGAATAAAATACCATCTTTATGATCTAATTTTGCAGTCAAATAGACATTAGCTGCTTCGTCTACAACAAAAGCATGTGGGTCTACTCGTTCTTTTTTATAAGGCATATTGTACTTCTTGCTCCATACCTTATTCATATCTCTATCAACAACAGATAAGTGAATGCTTTCCATTCGTCCTTTGTGCAGAAAATCCTTATAGAGAATTACCATATAGCTGCTATCAGGAGAAAAATCAAAATAAAAATCTCCTACATCCAAACGTGTTTTTGTTTTAATGGAACTGACTATTTTATGCTTGCCTTCAAATTTGCCCTGTTCATTAATCCAATGAGCGTACACTCTTTGCTCATCTATATCTGAATGAAAATAAGAGGATAGGAATAAAATTCGATTGCCTACCAAAAAAGCATCTTCACCAATTAAGCGAGCTCTCTTTTTGCCAATTTGAGGGTCTATTTTCTTGACAAATTGCAAATTCATATCTGTCGAATAAGCCTCTAATTCATGAAAGCCACGTTCCAATAAATCTCCTCCATTATACCTTAAAGCATACACCCCTTTCCCTGTTGCCCCAATCACCTTTTGCAAGGAAGCTTGTGTAGGCACTCGATGTTTTTTACCCCATTGAATATTGAGTTTTTGTGCATAAGTTGTCATACAAAAACAACTACATGTCAACATTAGGAAAAAGAGTCGTATTTTCATAAGTTACATTAATTTGTCAATATAGTAATTGGTGTACATCCTCTATCGTGCTATCTGCTACACTACAAATTCTTGCCCTAACTTTGGTATTTCTACCGATTTGAATCCATGTTCTCCCAATGCTTCTTTGAAGGCGAGTTGTGATTTTTCCTCTCCGTGTACTAAGAAAACTTTTTTTACCTGTTCTCGATCTTGGTTATTTAAAAATTCAATCATCTCACTCTGATCACCATGTGCGCTAAAGGAATACATGATCTTGACCTCTGCATTAACACTCAGTACATCTCCAAAAATTTTAACTTGCTCTACTCCCCTTCTTAAAGCTCCTCCAAGTGTACTAGGCGCACAATAGCCAACAATCAATATAGTTGTATTGCTTTTTTCTATGTGGTTGTATAAATGATGTTGAATTCTTCCTGCATTGGCCATGCCCGCAGCACTAATAATAATTGCAGGTCCATTCATGTGATTGAGTCGTTTAGAAGCCTCCACTTGTCGAATATAATGGAGGTTATTAAACCCAAAAGGATTGGGGTCTAGTACCATATACTCCAAAATCTCATCATCAAAACACTCTGGATGGGCTACAAAAATATTGGTTGCATTAACCGCTAGTGGGCTATCTACAAAAATAGGAATACTGGGTAATTGTCTATACGTTTCTAACTTATCTAACATATAAACCAATTCTTGTGTTCGCCCAACACTAAAGGCAGGAATGAGCAATTTACCTCGTTCCTGTACACAAGTTTCTTTGATGATTTTTAGAAATTCTTCTTCTTGCTCTGGTTTACTTCGATGCTCTTTTCCTCCATAAGTGGATTCACAAATAATGTAATCACACTGTTTCATTGGTCGGGGATCTTTTAATATAGGACGATCAGGACGGCCAATATCTCCTGTAAAGCCAATGGTCATCCATTCTCCATTCTCTCTTTTTAATTTAAGATATACACTAGCACTACCTAAAATATGTCCTGCATCTCTTAGAAATACTTCTGCTTCATCACTAATACGAAACCATCGTTCATAACCTACACTAATGAATTGTTGCATACACATCCCTACATCATAGGTATTGTACATTGGTTTGATTTCCCTTTTTTTTCCAATACGTCCTAGACGTTTATTAAGGTAAGCGGTGTCTCTTTCTTGAATTCTAGCACTATCAATCAGCATAATGGCACTCAGGTCTCGACTAGCATGAGTGGTAATAATTTTACCTTTAAAACCATCTCTTGTCAATTTGGGTAATTTTCCAGAGTGGTCTATGTGAGCATGAGAAAGAATCACACAATCAACGGTTTCAGGATCAAATTCCCATTGATGATTGAATACTTCCATATCTTCGTTGGCACCTTGATACATCCCACAATCTAATAGGATTGAATAGCCGCTATCTAAGGTGATGAGATGGGCACTTCCTGTTACTTCTCTTGCTGCTCCGCAAAATTTTATGGTCATTATTTGTGATTTAAGGAATGGTGAAAATTGGAGCATGAATGGCATGCTCTTATTGCCTTTTTGGTAGGGTTGTAAAAAATAGAACACCGAGAATTAAAACCAGTCCATTGGATTATCATAGACAAATTGATAATTTAATTCTTGTTTTATTTTTTCATTACTAATAATATTGAATCCCTCCGCCTTTTCTGCTTTAAATGTAGGCGGTTCGAGGGCTATACTTTGCGCTGCTTTTTTGTAGAAGACTGCTTTTGTAGGATGGATGGTAGCGCAAACATTATATACTTCCCCCCAATGTTGTTGTTCTATCAACCCAATAATAGAGCCAATAGCATCTATTCGGTGAACAAAATTTACGGCAGCAGCTCCATTAGGAAGCTCTTTTCTGCCTGCAAAAAAACGTCCAGGATGACGTTTACCTCCCATCAAACCAGACATTCGAAGAATACTTGTTTGAAAACTTGTCTCTTTTTGAAGTTTATTTTCTACAATACGTAGAGCTTGCCCTGATGCTTTACTAGCTTGTCCCAGTATTATATCCTCCTCTTTTACTATTCTATTCAACAAGGGATATACAGAGCTAGAACTGATCAGGATTACTTGTTGTATAGGAGATTGTTTCACTTGTTGGATAACTGCCTCTATTTGTTGGGGGTGAAAATCCAGTACATTAGGATTTTTTCTTCCTGGTGGGATATTTAAAATTAATACATCACTTTCAAAAAATTGGCTAATATGTTGACCAATCATCTTAGGTTGTAGCTGTATTTTCGATGCACGAATGCCTTTAGCCTCTAGTAGACTTAGTTTTTCTTCTCTAGTTGTCGAACCTTTAACAATATATCCTTTGGTCAAAAGTTTTTCAGCCAATGGTAATCCTAGCCAGCCACAACCTAATATGCTGATTCTTTTCATTAATTATTTTCTAGTTAATGCTTCCAAATCATATCTCAAAGAGGCATCGCTTGGTCTTTTGGCAGATTTGTTGACAATTTTACCTTGTTTGTCTACAATGACATATTGCGGTAAAGCTCCTCCACTAACCGCAAAAGCAGCATCTAGTTTGAGTTCCTTACTCATCAAATAGTGTTCTCCTGCCAAATTGTATTTAATAATATTAGATCGCCAAGGTCCATCTGTTTCATCTGAGGAAAGATAAACAAATACAATATCATTACGTCCTTTAAAATGTTCATGCAGTTTTCTGGAATTGGGCATTTCTGCTAGACAAGGCATACACCAACTCGCCCAAAAGTCAATATACATGACCTTTCCTGCATATTTGGATAATAAATCTTTGAAATAAAATTGTTGTCCATTAGGAATGACATTTAGATTGGCTCCTGGAGGTGGTTCTTTGCTAAACAAAGCTCGAACTTTATTATAGCGTCTTCCCATTTCTCGTTTGACATCACTATCCGAACAAGTACGAGTTAAGTCATTATATATATTTTTAGCTGCGTGATGTTCGGCATCAATCAAAGTGACTAATAAATTGGCCATGGTGTAATCTTTAACCTTCCCATAAAACTTAGACTGAGCAATTTCAGCAGCTCGCACTACCCAGGGTACTCGATTGGCTTCTCTTTCAGCCACTTTAGCAGGATCATCTCTCATACATAAATGCCGAAGGTGATTGTCTAAGAAAAGCATATAATCTCTAGACATTAAGGCTTGGGAATCATTGATATTATACCGACTGGCAAAGCTGGTATAACCATCATTTTGTTTATCCTCAGAACGAAAAAAATACTCACTTCTACGATTGGCATCTCTATATTTAAAGGAGGTTTCTGCCCATTTACGAAAACTATGAGAAACTTGGTTATTTGCCATATAATTTTTCAATACCCGTTCTTCCTGTTGTCTAACATCTTCACAATAATTATTGTAGGCTCCTTGCCCATAATCCTTTCTCATCGCCAATTCCTCCTCAATGATCGAAGGATTGATTAAACGGACATATTCTGGAAAGAAATTATTATTGACTGCCCCTTGTCCACTAAAGGTAATGGTTCTAAAAAAGTCATCATTATTAAAATTGATGGTCAATTTATCTCCTGGAGATAGGAATAATGGGCATTCTTTACCGTCATATTCCAAAGTAGCAGGTAATGCTTTTTTTAGTGGAATGGTTAAGGAAAAATAACCAGATTCTTGAGGTGTGGTCATATGTTCCTTATCGTAGTAGAGTACATTGTCAATTCTGATATTTACTGGCACTTGAAAAAATGTTCCTGCTTGCTTAAAAGCCGCATGAGATTTAATAAAGCCAGATATATTGACGCTCTGGGCATGAAGCACAGTCGTTTGACACCATAAGAATAATCCGAGTATAGATAGCAGGATTCGCATAGTAATTGAATTTAGAAGGCGTTTTATAGAAAGCAGTAACTTGTATTATGAACTGGTTTAGTCAGAAAAAATCTTATCTAATAAACGTTTAGTAGACTTAGGATCTTTCTTTTCTATTTTGGCAATGGCAATCGCTTTTTCAGCCACTTCGATGGCTTCACTCAATTTACCCAATTTATACAAGATAGCGGCTAAGGTATCATTGTTGTGATACGCACTTTTGATCTGTACAGAAGTTCTAGCCCAAGTTTCTGCTTTTTCTAAAGCTGCGGTTTCCTCTACGTTTTTGTAAAAATCCCAAGCAATGGTATTGAGTAACTTTTCATCTTCAACATCATAAGCATCCAAAAATTCAATAGCTGTTGTTTGATAAGCTGCCCAATCTTCAGTACCTCTATAATATTCTAAAGAAGCTAGATAAATATCAATTTCTGCCTCTTCTCCAAAGCCTTTCAAAACATCAATTACATCATTGAATAATTCCTCATCTTTATCTGCTACTGCTTCCTTTACACTACTCATTGCAGTTTTCAAAATCCGATCTTGTACATCTTCTACACCATAAACCTCATCAAATAAAGCTCTGTGCTTCATCATCATTTTAAAAGGCTTACCAGAAATACGGTCTGCTTGTCCATAGATCAAGTCCATATTGGCTTTTTCCTTGATGGTGATTTCATCTAAGGATTTGAGGAATTCAAAAGCTACCCTTTGGTAAGCTGGAGCTTGTGCAACGTATAGTAGAGAGATGTATTTACGTAGGAACTCAGGATCTCGCTTACCTTCTTTGTATTCGGCGGCTAGATCTTCTAAATGTCCTTCATCATACATGCCTTTTTTCCCTTCTGCAATAAACTGAGCAGGTTGACGCATTCCAACTGCTTTGTGGATCAGTTCTCCTTTGCTATCTATATATAGAAGTGTTGGAAAAGAACGCACTTCATATTTTTGGGCAAAATCAGGTCCTTCTCCTTTTTCCATATCCATTTTGACATTGATAAAAAACTTATTGTAAAAAGCTCCTACTTCTGGATTTGGAAAAACAACCGCAGCCATTTTTTTACAAGGCCCACACCAAGCAGTATAAGCATCTACAAAAATGGGTTTTCCTTGTTTTTTGGACTCTTCTAATGCCTCTTCCCAAGTTCCCTTGAAAAACTCCATTCCTTGGGCATTGGCCTGTAAAGCCCCTGCTAGACCTATAAATATGATAATGGTCATTATTTTTAAAATCAATCTCATTGCTATTTTGGCTTTAGTGATATTAAATGTGGTGGTCAATAAGCAGTTTTTATACCCTTACTAAACCAAGATATATGCATCAAAGTTTAATCCAAATCTTTGATTTACAAATATAAGGTTTATAAGTGAAATTTGACTATTGGCTTATAATGGTAATGCTAAAATATTCT
>JAHDFT010000057.1:8995-16156 GCA_020628015.1 Bacteroidota bacterium | reverse complement strand
GGGTCTCCTTGTGGTTATAACTATACAGGTTCTGTCACTTTATCTAACTGCCCCATGCCTTGTCCGGAGTTTATTACTGATCCAACGATTGCAGAAGATGGTATGACGGTTTGTGCTTATGATATACTCACCATTACAGGAGATGACTTATCCAATATTTCTAATAATGATGGTTCAGAGTCGGTTACATGGGTGTATGATAATATGCCTATTACCGATCCATATGCCATTACCAATACTTATGAAGGTATTTTACCATCTCCTTCTAGCTGCGCTCCCGAAACCTTCTATTTTATGGCAAGATTAGATGGGGCCAATGATCCAGGTTGTTTAGATCAATCTCCTTTATATACCATTACCATCTATCCAGATGTAGATCCAGGATGGCTAGAAATTGATGCAACTAATTGTAATGTAATCACCTCTGACTTTTGTTCTCCAGGTAGTCTGACTTACTATTTCCCTGCCACTTATGGTGGTACAGATTTTGGCAATAATACACCCGTAGGCTCAGGACCAGGAGGTTTTATTTTAGAAGGGGATGTGATAGACTATATGGTTTTCCCATCAGGAGCCGCAGTAGATTTGGACGGCACACCTTCCGATGGTCTACCCAATACTTGCTTTACTACTGGACAAGTTACCATTTCAGGCTGTACTCTTGCTTGTCCATCTACAACAGTAGATGCTTCTGGTACTCAAACAGGTTGTACTTCTATTACACCAGATATTAGTTTAAGTACAGTAGGTTTGATTATTGGGGATAATGTCAATTTGGATACTAATGACGATGATAATGATGGAGTCGATTGGTTTTGGGATATGGGGCAAACCAATCCTTTCTCAGTTGATGCAAGTGTTAATATTGGAGATGATTGTGACCCAGTTAATTATCCTTTGACAAGGACTTTATATGCTTTCTTGCGTTGTGATGGTGGAGACAATGGAATCTTTGATCCTGTTGATGAATCTAGTACAGATAGTTATATTCCTGCTGGTTCTGTAAGCGTTCTACTCTATCCCGAAATTAGTGCGCTTAATGTCACCGATTTAGATAATACCTGTAATTTCTCTGTACAACATTGTTCTGGTATGGCAACGGTTGAATGGGCAAGTACCCCTACAGGCACAGATTACTCCCCTTCTAATATCCCTTCAGGAACTTTTGTTGATGGGGATAGCTGGAACTATTCCCTCAATTTTACTGGCTCTACTTGTACTCCATATACAGGTACTGCTTATATTTCAGGCTGCACCATTGATTGCCCTAGTTCTAGTGGGGCTTCAGGTATACAAAATGGCTGTGCTTCCTTTCTTCCTGATTTGAGCTTAGGAACAGTTAACCTCGCCATAACTGACAATGGCACTTTAGATCAAAACGATATCTTAGGAGATGGAGTAGATTGGTTTTTTATTAGTTCTGGCTTTAACCCAGCAGATCAATATGATGAAACCAGTTCTTTTACTGCATTAGATGATTGTGTAACAACAAGTTATCCTGCCACAACAAGGCTTTATGCTGCTTTGCGTTGTGATGGTAATGCAAACGGTAGTTTTAATCCTGTGGGAGAATCTGCAACGGATAGTTATATTCCTGCGGGTTATATTGATATTCAGGTATATCCAGAAATAGAGCCTTTGAATGTTACAGATTTAGGTAATACTTGTTTACCTAGTATAGATCATTGTATGGATGGTTCTGGCCTGGTAGAGGTTCAATATCCAAGTACACCAACAGGGATAGATTATTCTACTACGAATATGCCAACTGGTTCGGGTCCAGGAGGTGTGTTTTTAGATGGGGATACTTGGAATTATCAGATTCTAGTACTTAATTCGCCTTGTACAAATATATATGCAGGTACGACTACTGCTTCTAATTGTGGATTTACCTGTCCCACTATTTCCTCTAGTGCCTCTGGATCACAATTATATTGTGGGGATCAAGCACCTGACCTTACGCTTAGTACGGTCAACTTAAACATAATAAGTTCCACCAATCTCGATATTAATGATGCCAATGGAGACGGCGTAGATTGGTTTACCGATAGCGGTTTGACTAGCCCTTATACCGATGGCGATCTAATGATTGCTACAGGTAAATGTGATCCAACAAATTATACTTTATATGCTGCTTTGCGTTGTGATGGAGGAGCCAATAATAATTTTGATCCTGTAGGAGAATCAGCAACGGATAGTTATATACCAGCAGGTAGCATTACAGTCAAAATCTATCCACCTGTAGACCCTGTAATTATATTAGATGAAGGGTCTGTTTGTCTTTTTTCAGTCAGCTCCGACTGTTTACCTACTGAAACCCCTTTGACCATTTGGTATCCAAGTACCTTTAATGGGAGTGATTATGATCCTTCCAATCCTATTCCTACAACAACTTATGATAATGGAGATACCTATAACTATGCTGCTTTCCCAGCAGGAGCCGAATCTGATTTTGTGGATGTTTTGACAGACTGTGCCTATTTAGGTGTTGTCACGCTATCCAATTGTGGGGTTACTTGTCCTAGTGCCAGTACCCTCATTTCTGGTACTCGATATGGCTGTGATTTAATGGATGGAAATGGCATTATTCCTGATGGGCTTACTGCTGTTGATGGTGGACTTATTTGGGCAGATCAAACCAATTTGAACTTGAATGATACAGATGGCAATGGAGATGGTATAGATTGGTTTACTGATCCTATTTTCACCAATCCATACAATCCAGATCCTGCTGATCCTGATGCTTTCTATTTTGCAAGTGGAGATTGTGAAGTGGTCGATTATGTTTTTTATGCCGCTATGCGTTGTGATGGTAACAATAATGGAGTTTTCGATCCTGATAATGAAGCGGCTGATAGTTATATTAATGCAGGTAGTCTTACACTTGAAATCTATCCTAATATTACCATAAACCAAGTTCAAGAGGAAGGCATCAATTGTCTACTTAATGTTGTTCCTGATTGTACTACTGGTACTTTAGAAATCTATTATGCAAGTACGCCTACTGGTACAGACTATGCACCTACAAATGTTCCTAGTGGTACAGGTACAGGAGGTGCTTTTATTGAAAATGATAGTTGGAATTATATTGCTTTTGTACCTGGCGCACAAAATGCCTTTACCGATGGTACACCATCAGACTTCCCTAATGCTTGTGCTTATGAAGGAACGGTAACTGCTACTAATTGCACCAATGTTTGTCCTTCATTCACTTCAATTCCAATTACCGCTATTGCTCATGTATGTGAAGGGACTGCTCCAGACCTTAGCCCAGCAGCTACTGGTTTGAGTTTCTCCTCCACTACCAACCTAGATACAAATGACCCAGATGGAGATGGTGTAGACTGGTTTGATGATTTTTTACCTGCAGGCAATCCTTACCAACAAGGGGACTTACTAGCAAATAATTTTGATTGTCAATTAACTAGTCATATTTTCTTTGCTTATGTGCGTTGCGACGGGAATGGGAATGGTGTATTTGACCCAGTTATGGAATCTTTATATGATAGTTATGAATATGCTGGGGAAATTTCTGTTTTTGTTTATCCACAAATCACCGCTACTCAAGTTGTTGAAGACGGTTTGAATTGTACTTTGAATGTAACAGAGAGTTGTATAGATGGGAACCTAGAAATTTGGTATGCTTCTACTGCTAACGGAACAGATTATGGTCCCTCCAATAGCCCACAAGGAACAGGAACGGGAAATACAGTAATAGATGGAGATACTTGGAACTATATCGCTTTTATAGCTGGTACAGAATCTACTTTAGATCCTATCACAGATGCTGCTTGTTTCCACGAAAGCACAGTAACCGCCACGAATTGCTCTGCCAATTGTCCACAAATAATTACTCAAGCATCTGGCATACAATACTTTTGTGAAGAAGGTAGCCCCGACCTTAACTTGAATGTAGTCAACCTTGAAATAACTACAGATAATCTAAATACAAACGAAACAGATAGCTTTGCAGATGGTATAGAATGGTTCTTGGATGATGGTACGGGAAATCCAGACTTTGCCAATCCTTATACAGGAACTTTATTTGCTCCATTGGATAAATGTACTGCTGGTTTCCATATACTACATGCTTTGGCCAGATGTGATGGAAATGGAAATGGAACTTTTGATATTGTTAATGAAAGTACAACTGATGGATATATTGCTGCTGGTAGCATTACTGTTGCTGTTTATCCATTATTTACCGATATAAGTCCTAGTGGAGCCTGTAATTATGAGGTCAATATTAATTGTCCTAATCCTGATAACGTGGAGGTATACTATTTTGATGGCATTAGCTATTCTACTACCGTACCAACAACAGGAAGTGGACCTAATGGCAGCATTGCTAATAATGATGCCATAGATATACTGGTGGCTATTGCTGGTGTGCCTGATCAAGATGATGATGGCATACCAGATTGTTACAGTCCACTTACAACAGTAGCGACTTGTGCTTGTCCAGTTATTAATGATCCTTATCCTTCAATGTCAGCAGGTTATTGTAATGGAGACTTAATAGATATTACTGATTTAGAAACGCAAATCTATAATAATTTTTCTGACCCAGATAATCAATTATTTGATTTTCAATGGTCAGAAACGGCTGACTTATCCTCGCCTGCTATTGATCTCAATACTTATACTGTTTCTAATCCTGATTTATGTACCAGTCTAAGAATATCTTCCATTTATGCTATTGGTTTCTGTGTTTCTGATCCAGCCACGCCTTTGGTATTAGGTCGGCTAGATGTAGAGGTATACGCTGATTTACCACAACTCACCCCTGTAGACAATTGTAGTTTAGAAATGACTAGTAGTTGTGGTATAGAGATTATTGAGTATTTGGATGGGGCAGGTGCTTGGACAACAAGCGTACCCAATGGTAGTGGGCCAGGAGGAGCTGTTGTAACGGGGGATCAGGTGACTTGGCGTTCCTATTATTCAGAAGGGCCAGGTTGTATGATTGGAGATACGTATACTGCTACTTGTAATGAGTGTCCAACAGTCAATGTAGCAAGTGATTATTTGGGGGTATTATGTGAAGGAGACCCCATGCCATTTAGTGATGCAGAAAATTTGATTACGATTAATGACCCTCAAAATCAATCTGGTGGCATCCAATGGTTTGAAGATGCTGCTCGAACCATAGCAATCAATACGGACACTTATACCCCTACATTGTCTACAGTATGTGACATTACAAGCATTAATTTATATGCTGGTGTGCTTTGTTTAAGTACAGAAACCTTCCTTCCTGCTGTTAGTATGCAAGTAGAGATATATCCAAACTCTTTTACAGTTTCTCCTTTGGGTGGATGTAATTTAACATTACAAAGTGATTGTGAGGTAAGTGGAAATTTAATTATAGAATACGATGATGGAAATGGTTGGGTAACAACGCCCAATCCTAGTCCTTTTAATGGAGAAGCATGGAGTTGGCGAGCCTATATTGATGGTACATTAAGTAATGGTTTGACCAACTGTATACAAGAAGGAACGACTACTGCTACTTGTACAGGCTGTCCTAATATTCTTACAACTACCAATGAAGGCGTTACTCTTTGTGAAGACGATGCCCCTAACTTTACCAATGCTGAATCTTTAATCACCTATGACGATCCTAATGGTCAATTTACAGGTATTGCCTGGTATGAGGATATAGCCCTGACTATACCAATTGATCCAGATAATTATACAGTTGCCCCTAGTGGAATAGGCATTTGTGAAGCAGAAACGATTGTTTTGTATGCAGCTGTATTATGTGCTAGTGATACACAGCCTATTTCTGCTGGTCAATTGACCATTACGCTTTATCCTGATTTAGGAAGTATAGCTGTTGTGGGTGATGATTGTAATATCAATATGAATAGTGATTGTATAGTGGGAGACCTCATCTTTGAATTGAATATTGATGGGACTTGGGTTTCCAATCCTGATCCTGCCAACTTAGTAGATGGAACGGCTTATGTATGGCGAGCCTATATTGATGGTGCGCCAGATTTTGATTTGGATGGGGTATTGGATTGTAGTGTGCAGTCGAATACGGTTACTTATAATTGTACGACCTGCCCTGTTATCATTAAATTAGAGGATGAAATGATTACCTGCGGTGCCACCCTACCCGATCTTACACCTTTTGAAAATGATCTCTTAATAGATGATACCAATCAATTACTAAGTGTCGCTTGGTATGAAAATATTGAGTTAACGATACCTATAGACCCCAACAATTACGAATTGGCAATGGATATTTGTGGAACAACAGAAACCGTTTTATACCCTGCTGTCATTTGTAGCCTTGATCCAAGTCCAATTCCTATAGCTGCTGGTATATTAACCATCACCTCCTATAGCGATGCCCTTCCAATAAGCATTACCGATGATTGTTTATATACTTTTGAAAGTTCTTGTCCTTCTGCCAATATTGTCCTAGAATTTAATTACGATGGCACTTGGACAACAGTTCCTAATCCTAATCCAGAATCCGTCACATCTTGGGATTGGCGAGCGTATCTTTTAGGGGCACCAGATTTGGATGCTGATGGTGTACCAGACTGTCTTACCACAGACACACAAACCAATGTCAATTGTCTAGTAGAATGTCCTTCAATAGACATACAAGGCGATTATGAAGCCTGTACAAGTGAAGGTATTTTAAATCTGGATGATTTTAAATTAAATTCAGAAGCTGGCTCTTGGGATTTCTTATATCAAGCCAACGGTCCCAATCCACCGATTTTAAATAGTCCGAATTTAGATATTAGCAATGCTGATCCTGATCTTTATGAGTTGATTTTTGTCCCTGATAACCCAGTAGATGGTTGTCCACTATTTTCTCCTCCTTTATTATTAACTATAATTACTTCAGGAGATGCAGGAACAGGATCAACAGCCACGTATTGTACCAATGCTACAGACACCATTCAATTATTTAGTTTACTAGAAAATGCCACACTAGGAGGTACTTGGTCATTAAGCTCAGGTCTACCAATCAATGGAACTTTTGATCCTAATAATGCTACTTTTATCGTCACCAACCAAGCAGCAGGCACTTATACTTTTGCTTATAGTTTTACACCAAATGCTTGTATCAATACTGCTTCAACGAGTGTTAGTGTGGTGATTGAAAATGCAGATGAATCTAGCTTTATTTATCCT
>JAHDFT010000057.1:1935-8895 GCA_020628015.1 Bacteroidota bacterium | reverse complement strand
TTAGATGCGATTACTTTTAATTGGAATGCCATTTCAGGTATTAGCTCCTACGAAATTAGCATCAATGAAGAAACACCTATCACCATTAGTGATACAACTTATACAGTTGAAGGCTTACAAGCTGGCGATGCGGTGCAATTCGATATTTTTGCCATTCATGATAATGTTTGTAGTCAAATCAATACCAGTTCCCTTACTTGTCAAGCACAAGATTGTCCAAATTTGGAGGTAAATATAACACCTGAACTACCTATTTGCTTATTTCCAGGTGGCATTGCTGTACCTTTTAACCTCAATGTCACAGTTACGGGGGGAACAGATGGAACAGGATTATGGAGTGGGTCAGGCATTATTGATGAAACAATTGGTATCTTTGACATTAATAATGCTGGTTTAGGTAATCACACCATTACTTATACTTATACAGAAAATGGCTGTAGTAGCATTGGTAGCACCATCATTTCTATTTATGAAAATCCGACTGCTGATTTTGATTTGATGACGGAGTTTTGTAATGATGGCAGTCAAGATTTGATCGTCACTTATACAGGAAATGCCTCTATCAATGCAGAATATGACTGGAATCTAGGCGGAATGACCATACTATCCTCCACCAATCAATCCCTAATACTCGAAGCAGGAATAGAAGGCACATATACCATTTCCTTAATTGTCCGAGAGAATGAATGCATTAGTGAATTGGTTTCCAAAAATATTCAAATTGACCAACCGCCAACTATTCCAAGCATTACCTGTGTCTCTAGCACAGAAAATACGATTGAAATTAGTTGGAATAATGAAGGGAATACAGATGGCTACGAACTAGCCATAGATAGAAGCCCTTTAACCACTATCGCCAATACAGAAAATACTTATACCTTAACTAATTTAGCTCCAGGTCAATCCTATACCATTGAATTAGTTGCTTTGAATGATGGTATTTGTGGCAATAGCTTGGCAGGAATACAGACTTGTACTACTCAAATTGGTTGTAATCCTAATTTCCAACCAACAATCAATGCATTTGATAATACCATATGTCAAAATGCAGCTCCAATCAACTTCAGTCAACAAGTCAATCCTACAGGAGGGATTATTTATTTGATTAATGTAGGGCAAGGAGATACTATCGTCATTAATAATTTGAATCCACAAGATTATCCTATAGGGGAATATATTTTGTTCTATGATTACAATGACGGTACTTGTGATTATCGTTCTAATAATTATCCATTTCAGATTGTAGAAAATCCGTCATTAGTGACCTTTGCCAATCCTAATAACCAAAATTGGTGTATTGGAGAACCCATCACCATTTCCCTATTGAATCCTGATCCTAGTTTGACCTATTATTGGGATGCGCCAACAGGAAATTTATCTGATAATATCAATAATGGAGAGCCAATCACCGTTTCTTGGGATTTACCAGCCAATTACACCGTATTGGTTTATGCAATAGATAATAATGGTTGTAGTAGTAATGAAGCTACTGCACTAAATGTACAAGTAACCGACCAACTCAATTTAGGTACGCCAACCATTATCTGTAATAATATTACCCCCAATGAAGTTAGTTTTTCTTGGAATGATATTACTGATGCAGTAAGTTATGAAGTGACAACAATCATTAATGGTAGTTCAACAGGAAGCGAGACCATTAATACAACAGTATACACAGTTCCTAACTTAAATGATGGTGATGAGGTACAAATTCAAATTCGTACTATAGGAACGCTATCTTGTATGTTTAGTGAACAATTAAGTACGACTTGTATTGCTAAAAGTGAGCCTTTACCACCTATCGTCCTTATCGACACCACTAGTACACCTAACCCTGATAATGATCATTATACCTTTGTGATGGAAATAGATGGTGGCGATGGCAATTATGTCGTAGATGGTATTGATGGAACAGTCAATGGAGGTATATTTACGACTACAAATCTACTTTGTGGTACTGCCTATACCATTACTATTAGTGACGGTTCAGGTACCGCCCCGATTAGCATCAATATTAGTGATACCGATTATCCATGTCCGATCACAACCTGCCCTCCATTAAGCTTATCTATTGATGCGCCAATAACTTCCTTTTGTGAAACAGATGCAGCAATCACGCTTACAGGCGATCCTTTAGGGGGTATTTTTAATGGAAATGGGATATTAGGAAATACTTTTGACCCAGTAAATGCAGGTGTTGGTATCCATACCATCTATTATCAATATACAGATGATAATGCTTGTGCTTATCAAGATTCTATTCAATTATCGGTTATAGCTAAAGCAAATGAGCCAACTAATTTCAGTTGTGAAACAAGCGTAACCAGCATCACCTTTAATTGGGATGCTGAGGAAAGTAATTTTGAAATCAGTTATGACATTAATGATACTGGTCAAAGTATACCAGAAATCATTAACACCAATACCTTTACCCTTGATAATCTTAATGAAGCCGATCAGGTTAGTTTTTATGTAAAGGTCTTATCAGAATGTGATAGCGATTTGGTTGGTACGACTTGTACAACAGCCGCTTGTGAAGGTCTTGCTTTACAAATCACCAATCTTCCAGCCAATATATGCGCTGATGAGGATGCTTTTGAATTAATTCCTAATATTACAGGAGGTATTTTTAGTGGGGAAGGCATAACAGGCAACACCTTTGATCCTGCTTTGGTAAGCAGCAATAGTAGTATCATCACTTATCATTACACAGGAGATGGCTGTCAAGATTCGATTAGCCAATCCATTAACCTCTATGAAGTGCCTGTCTTAAATTGGTCAAGTGATCAAAATGCAATTTGTGAAGGGGAGGCAATCAATATCGCTATTAGTTTACAAGCAGGAGAATTGCCTTGGTCATTTACTTTCCAAGATCAATCAGGCAATCAAGTTAGTGAAAATGTATGGATCAATAGAGATACAAGTATTACCTTATCCCCTACCAGCACAACAACCTATGAATTAACCAATGTCAGTAGTGCCGTTTGTGGTACAAGAGGCTTTGGCACCCAAGCCATTACTATTGAAGTAGAACCATTACCAGCTCCACCAACAGTAGCCACCAATATTGTCGAAATGTGTGCAGATGATAATATCCCCAACTTGACCGCTATACCAAGTGGAGATCATGACATTTATTGGTATGATAGTGAGGAGGCTTTATTATTCATCGGTGCTGGCGAAACCTGGCAACCCAATGCACCTGGTATTTACTGGGCAGCAGCCGTAAGTCGCAATTTACAATGTACCAGTATAGAAAGAGTCGCAGTTGAATTGAAGGAAATCGAAGGGATTGAATTAGCATTTAGTCAAACTTATGCAACACTTTGTAATGATGAAAGCAATAGTAGTGAATTGGATTTGAATAATTGGATCATCAACGGTACAGGTGGAGAATGGAGAGACATTACCCCTTATCCTAATCCACAAGCACAAATTCCGCCAAATACTTTTGAAAATGGTATCTTTAAGGCAATGCAAATTCCGCCAAATGATTATCAATTTAAGTATATTTTAAGTAATGAGGGAGTTTGTGGAGGCCGTAAGGAGCAAATCATCACCATAAGAGTCACCAATTGCTCAGAAGAAAACTGCTATCAGGCTTTTAAGTTTGGTTATAGTGAAGATGATTTATGTGGAACAGATTGTAGAGATCCCCAACCACCACTTTACCACCTCAAAGCCAGTCCAGATTATGCCAAAGCACGTCCACCAGCCAATGCAAAATTTGTTTACTCCCTAGATGGCGGCCCAGCAACAGCATTATCAAATTGGAAAGATATTCCACCAGGCTTACATACGGTGATTATTACCGATACAGTTAGTGGTTGTCAAACCAGATTAAGCGAGGATTTTAGACCTATATTAGAAGCTGAAATTGTACAAGATTTAGATCCTTTTACAGGTCAAAAATTGGCAAGACTGGATTATAAAGGTTTATTTACAGATGAGATTTGCATGATTCGTTGGAGTACCTTTGAATTTTCAGAAACCATCCCTTGGCCAAAAGATCCTTTTCCAGATCGTTTAACTGCCAAAATAATCGACAGTCAAGGTTGTGTTGCCGAAGCACAGGTTTTACTAGAAAATACCAAAACTACTTTTAATGTAGATAATGATTCCATTCCGATTCAGGTGAATTATTTTGAAGCCCCACAAATCATGGAATTGTATTTTGATAATGATGTTGATGGACCAATTCAAATGTATATCTATGATGTGCTTGGTAGAATGGATTATTATGGTGCTTTTCGAGAGCCTAGTGGGAAGGCTTATCGAGTGGAACTTGGTGAGGCATTGCGAGGACAAGGCATGTACATCATTGTCTTTACAAATCCTTATGGAGAAATTTGGGTTAAGAAAATGCTGCGAACGGGGACATTTTAATTGATAAAAACAAACACCTATGAAATATATTTTCCTAGCTTTATTTTTATGCTTATCCATAGAAGGCTTTACACAAAACCTTCAATACACGCAATATGCCCGATGTGAAGTAACAGGGGGAAAAACAAAGTTCATCAATATCCAATACGAAGTACAGAATTTAGAACAAGGAGATTATTTCTATCTGGATAATCGAAACATTCGCATTTTTTGGAAAGGAGAAGAATTGGATGATGTGGCTTCCTTTGGAAATAATGAATACATTGGTTATGTGGAAGTAGAAGAGCAATATGGCTACACCATCAAATGGGAATTTACCAAAGACAGCCGAGCAATGGTCGAAGCATTGAATAATGGGGAAGATTTGTGTAAAAATCTCAAAATAGAGTTAAATGGACAGCCAGTACAAATGCCCTCTTATAGTTCCGTTCTTGCCTCTGCTTTAGTGCCTCATTTGGGACATAATCAGCTCAAAAAAAATGTCCTCCCCCATGAAAAACGCTATCGCAAACGCAAGGGTCAAAAAGATTTCCCCTACATTGCCTCCACAATAGGGATATGGGGACTTTGGACAGGTGCTGGTGGCTTAAAAATTCTATCAGATAACCAATACCAAATCCACCGAACAACAGACGATCCAACTATTTATGAAGATGCCTACAATAAGGCCAATCGCCTACACAAAACGGCTTATGTCACCTTCTTACTAGGCACCGCTGCTTGGTCTTATAATTTATATCGGGTCAATAGAAAAGTCGGTAAAAAGCGAAATAGTGTGATCAATGATCAAGGTTTTGCCTTGCAAATGGGTGTGAGTGATGATGGATTATTGAGTTTGCGATTGAAATTTTAATTGAAGGAAAAAAACGAAAACAAAAAATGAAATACCTCTTATATAGCCTATGTCTCTTCCTCTGTTGTAGTGCCTGCACTTGGAATTTGGATCATTGTGATGAACGAGACGATTGCTTTTTTGTACCTGCGGATACTGCTTTATGTGGTAAATTCAGAGCCATAGTCACCCTAGGAGACTTTGAGCCTTACCGTCATCTAAGTTTCTATTTTCCAGAAAGGGATCGCTTGGTGGTGGTTGGTGGCAATAGCAATAAGCCATTCCTCTACGATACAGATGTTTTAAATGACCAAATAGAACCCATTCCTGTTGATTTTACCACTTCTGGTACAGAAGCAGGTCTAGTAATTAATGAAACACAGGCTTTGATTTTTGGAGCCAATGAGAGCAATAGTAAAGAAATTTGGTTATTCGATCTAGCCGATAATTTCCAATTTACCAAAGTAGGGGAAATGAATTTCTCTCGCAAATTTTTTGAAGTCATCAGAGTCAATCAAGATGAAATACTAATTGTTGGTGGCAATCAAGACTTCATTTCTCCTAAAGATTCCCTAGAAATATTTAATATCAATACCTCTGAAAGCCGCACTTTAACAGTAGCTTTACCACAAAATCGCATCGCCATTACTGCGACAGCATTAGGAGCTGACTGTATCAATAATGGTTGTGATGTCCTCATTACTGGTGGAGGGGATTTTGAAGGAGGTGGAAGTGCCTTAAATGATGCATTTATTTACCAAAATAGCGACGAAAGCTTGAAAACGGTTGATGGACAAATGCAAGACAAGCGAGTTTATCATGCGGCTGTTTTATTAGATGCCAATAAAGGTCGAGTATTATTGACAGGGGGATCAGATCATGTCAATGGAAATATTGCGACCACTTCAGTAGACATTTACAATCACGAAAGTCAATCCTTTGAAAGCATTCCTAATAATCTACTACTCTTCCAACCCCGTCTTTTCCATACCATGCTTAAAACCAATCATCCTGAATGTCAAGTACTCATTATGGGTGGATTGAAACGCAATAGCATTGACCTGTCTAATTTCTTAGCTCAATGTGAGATTTATCAATCTATTGATGATCGAGCTTTAATCAAACCAAGTGCGGTCATGAACTTTGGCCGTTACAATCACACTACAACCTTACTCAATGATGGCAGTACCATCTTAGCTGTTGGCGGTAATACAGCAGGAACAGATGATGGGAGTGGGGTGGAGAAATATACGGTGGAATGATAAAATCAATCAATCCACCACCACAAACCTCCCCCAATAAACCGCATCTGTTGTCTCCCAAGAAGCCCAATACAAACCCGCTTCCCAAGCATTCACCTCCACATCCACAATTGACGCTTGGGAGGCATTTACCTGTTCTATCATTTGTCCATTTGCATTAAAAATGGACAGCTTGCCTTTTGTAGACAAAGGATTAGGCAAATGAATTTGAATACTAGTAGCACTTAAATTAGGTTGTATAATTAAATCAAGCAAGGATGCTTCAGTTAATTCAGTAGTAGTGATAGACCGTTGCTGAGGAATAAAACCTGCCGCAAAATATCCCTTTCCATAAGTTGCCGCCAAAATCATCAAACTATCCTGCTCAAAAGGGTGCGCCACCTGCTTCAATCGACTAATCGGCACCAAGCCCATTCCACTTTGATTCTCCTGCCAATTCAAACCATTATTAGAAGAAGTATAAATGCCTTTATCTGTTGC
>JAHDFT010000057.1:0-1835 GCA_020628015.1 Bacteroidota bacterium | reverse complement strand
GTGATTCGCATTAAAGCTCCTGTGGTATTTCCTGCCCAAAGCGTTTGCCCATCATCAGCAATCGTTAAAGTACTAATCGGTGTTTGACTACTATCCACATCCATCAATGTACCAATGACCCACCAGCTCGTTTCCGTTCCTACAATATTAATGCTGTCTGGTGTGAGCTTGGTGACATTATTGGTCATCCATATTTGTCCAATATTATCCCCTGTGAAATAGTAATTTTCATGTGGAGCCTGTCCTTCCCAATAAGCATTGCCCACATTGTAAACCGCTCCATTATCAGGAATCCCGTTCCCAAAACAGCTTCCAGAACTCCCCAAAGGAAAACAATCAATAGAATCTCCTACAAATGGCAAATAAGTATAACGATTGATGGTACGCATGGCTTGCCCTTGTTCCATAAGGGGTAAAAACATATTTGGACGCAATCGAGAAGCATAAACATTGATGCCATTTCCCAATAAACGAGGCTCCCCATAAGTAGGATAAGGACTATCCCAATAAATCTCCTGTATACCAATCCGATTCGCTGCTCCTAAAAAAGTACTGCTATCTGCGGCATAGTCAATACCATTGGTTTGTGCAGTACAAAAACCATAAGAGCGATAAGAAAAATCCCTTCCATTAATCGTGCGAAAAATACCAATATCCGTTCCTAAATAAATGTGCTTTTCATTGCTAGGATGGAAGCTAACAGAGTGGATATAATTTTGACTAATGGTATTATTATTCCCTATATCCTTCATTTCCTTTGCGGTAGTCCAACCTATTCCTTCTTCCCAAATATACAAGCGATTACTAGCCAAATAAATTTTCTCTGGATTGGAAGGATGAACGGTAATTCCCTGAGCATAGCCCCCCATACAAAAGGAACTAGGATTGTAGAAACCACCTTGATAAGCCGCAAAAGGATTGAATTGATTCCCATCTCTTTTAATTAGTTGCTTCCAATTTTCACCCCCATCTTTAGATTGATACAGATAATAAAAACACTCCTCAGAATCAGCAAAAACAGCATAAACATAATTTGAATTGGAAGGAGCCACAACAATGCTTTTTCGACCATTAGTAATCGGTAATGCTCCCCCTTCATTACTTGCATTTTTAATAAAATGAAGTCCATCTGTGGCATAGAAATATTCATTATCAATCAAAACATGCACCCTTCCATCCTCACCTACTGCTAGATCATATACCAAATGATCTTCTGGTAAGTTATTAGGTCGCTGCCAACTACTCCCTCCATCTGTACTATACCATAATCCTCTATTTGTACCTACATAAAGGGTATTGGCTTTTTGAGGATGTGCTTGTATTTTAGTAATGTATACCCAATCCTCATCAAGTACATTATTACTTACTGGTTTTGTGCTTGTTAATAAGGTAAAGTTTTTTCCATCTGTAGATTTATAAATGCCATTACCTGGTCTACCCCCATAACCTACCCCACTATTCACATCAAAATAATTACCCGTTCCAACATATATCGTCCCATCACTCGCCTGCGTCATACAACTAATATGCGGATAAGGCATATTCACCTCCTTCCAGTAAATCCCTCGATCTGTAGACAACCACAAACCACCTGATGCCGCTCCTGCATATATTCGTTCTCCACCCTGATCTATTAATACACAAGGAGTTGGTCCACCAAAATTAACAGGGCCTAAAAAATTCCATTCCAATGACTGCTCATTCTGTGCTTGTGTATTGGAGTAATGGGTAAATGTTACCAATAAAAGTAACATTATCAAAAATCGACTGTACTGTTCTTTCCTATTCATCAAATGTCTATTTGCGAATATTAGACGATGCCGAAAATATTTTTT
>JAHDFT010000056.1:14303-16337 GCA_020628015.1 Bacteroidota bacterium | reverse complement strand
TACTGTGACCGCTATGCGGTCATTAAGAAAAATAGCTAACATACCTAAGTATAAGATCCTCATAATAAGGATTGCACCTTCCCCCCAATATGTCATGCACTCATTTTATTGTTTGTTTGAGCTTTTAGTTTGTGTAGAACAGGAAATATGATGACCGTTATCGGCCCAATTTTTCAGGATCTACTTTAATTCTTTCATTTCGGTTGGCTAAATGCCAAGCAGTATAAAAAATCAATTGTGTACGTTTGTGAAGGGCTTCAAAATCCAATTTCTCGACAGTATCAGTAGCTTTATGGTAATCAGGATGGGTACCATTGAAGTAAAAAATAGCTGGCACACCTTTGAGTACGAAATTATAGTGATCGGAACGGTAATAAAAGCGATTGGGATCATTTTCGGCATTGAAGGTATAGTCTAAATCTAGTTGGGTATAGGTTTTATTTGCCCATTCATTCACATCATGCAAATCTTGGCTAAGTTTATCAGAACCGATGATATAGAGGTAATTCCCATCCTCATGATGTTTATCAATACGCCCAATCATATCCACATTTAGGTTCGCTATGGTTTTATGAAGTGGAAAAATAGGATCAACATCTGTATAATAACGAGAACCTAGTAAACCTTTCTCCTCAGCTGCTACAGGCATGACCAAAATACTCCTTCTCGGTCCTTTTCCAGCCTTTTTAGCTAGGGCAAAAGCCTCTGCAATCTCTATTAAAGCACTAGTACCAGAAGCATTGTCATCAGCTCCATTGTAAATTAGTCCTTCTTCTGGCTCTGGATTGAGGTGATCATAGTGGGCGGTAATGACCACTAGCTCCTCCTTTAAATCACTCCCTTCCACATAACCCAATAAATTTTCCCCTTCCATTTCCTTCACTTCCTTATTCAAATTTACCTTCGTTTTTGCTCTATATTTCTTAGCTTTTGGGAGGACATTAGCGGTCATCGAAGCCTTTAAATTATCTACCGATTGTCCTTTTAAAATAGTCGCTGCCATTTCCTTGCTAATATACACCACATTCGCACTACTTTGCTTGGTAGGTAAGTCTTTTAACTGCATAGAAGTACCCATCAAACCATGCATGTATTTTTTAGCATTAGCCTTGACATCATCTACTATCATCAATATTAGTTTAACTTCTTTTTCTAGGGCTAGAGTAGGTTTTTTTCGCCAGTTGGTAGACCAAGGCGAAGGTTTATCTGTACCAGAAATGAGGTAGGTTCCATCTGCTTTTTTAGGCTCTCCACCAAACATCAATACCACCTGATCTTTTACCTCCTTACCAGCATAGCTATTATATACAGGATCATCAATACCATAACCTACAAATATTACCTTTTTGGTTGAGAATTGTAGAGCCTCTGTTCCCCTAGAAAAACAATAAAAATCAGTTAGGAAATTAAATTTTTTCTGATTGATGGTGATGCTAGGCATTCCCCATTTCATTTCTAGTAAGGGAATCTTTTGGTAATGGGTGTCATCCTGAATTTTAGGAATCCCACAAGCAGCATAAGCCTTAGAAATGTATTCCGCAGCCATTTTTTGTCCTCTATAACCTGTTGCTCGGCCTTCGTATTCATCAGAAGCTAAAGTCAAGACATGTTCCTTGATTTCTTCTAGTTCAATTGTATTGGCAAATTCAATAGCAGCAGGATCTTTTTTATCCTGTGCAAATGTATGGGAATAAGTAAGTATAATAAGTAGGGTATAAAGTAAGCTCGACTTTTGCATAGTTGGGAAATTGAAGATGGTAAGTGAGGGATTAAAAATATTTTTTGCTAGAAGTATTTCTTATTTCCCCATCGCTTTCATCAATACTGCCCTATTGCTCAAAGCAGATTGATAATCAGGTTTTAAAGCTAAGGCTTTATTGTAATTTTCTAGGGCTTTATCAAATTCACCTTGTTGATGATAAATAATGGCTCGGTTATTATAAGCCATATAATAATCTGGATTGATCGAAATAGATTTATCATAATCAACTAAGGCTTTCTCAAAGTCTTTTTGTTCGTAATAAAGATGCCCTC
>JAHDFT010000056.1:9003-14203 GCA_020628015.1 Bacteroidota bacterium | reverse complement strand
GCATCCGTCCACAAGGTTGGACTATCTTTCCAAATTTGCCCTCTCTGGAAGGTCAGGATCGCAAATGCAATTGTTCCTATACCAATGATACCCAAAGCCGCATTTTTCCACTTAGGATGCTGATAAAGGGCATTTAAACCATAAGCCAATAACAGAAAAAAGCCGATATAGGATAAATAAGTATAGCGATCTGCCATGACCGCACTACCTACAGGCAATAATTGTAATACCAGTATGATATTGATTAAAAAGAAGGCAAAACCAAATAAAATCATTTTAGAAAAACGACTTAGGAAGTAAACAGCTCCTAGGATTAGTAGGCTAATTACAGGAGCAATTTTATAAATCAATGGCAAAGCTTGTTCAGGAGCATGTACAGGGAAAGGGTAGATGGCACTTAGATTGATCGGTAAAAAGAGTTTAACCACATACATCATCAAACCATAAGCTCCAAAACTCAGTCGTTGGATCATGGAATAGGCACCTCCTTCACTAATCGCTTGTTCAGATTGTATTTGTATGGTGATCCAGCCCAAAATCAGGGAGAAAAAGAAGAAAGGAATCTTTTCAATCCACATTTTAGGAGATTTGAGGTCTCTTTTTTGGTAAAAGTCGATCAATAATAAGACAAGTGGAAATACAACGGCTGCTGGTTTGGATAATAAGGAAGCGATAAAGAGTAGGGCAGTCAGGAGCAACCATTTATTAGTCTTTTGCTCCAAATAATTCAGATAAGTTAGTAATCCACCTAGAAAAAAGGCTCCGTATAAGACATCCTTGCGTTCAGCGATCCATGCGACGGATTCGACGTGCATGGGGTGAATCCCGAAAAGTAGGGCAACTATGGCAGCAATAAACCAATTTTGATTGGAAATGCGATAAGCAAAGCGAAAAACAAGGAAAGTACATAGGAGGTGTAGGAGTAAATTGGTGAGGTGAAACATAAAAGGTTTGCCGCCTCCTAGTTGATAATCTATGGCAAAGGACAACCAAGTGAAGGGGAGGTAGTTATCACCCGACACAATTGGCTGGCTAAACATCTTTTGTAGATTTTCCCCTGAAATGCTTTGGGTAACTGGATTATTGACCACATAAATCAAATCATCCCAATTTACAAAGTCATTTTGTAAGGTCGGAAAATAGACCAAGAAGGTAATTGCTAATATTGCAATCAAGGAAAAACGGAGGTATTTAGAGCTAGAAAGTTCTTCTTTATTGGATCTTTTAGCACGAGCTTTTGATTGCTTTTTCGCTTTATTTTTAGCCATTTTTAGTAAGGATTGGTGGATATTAGGAGACCGTAAAAGTTATAAATAGGCTACAAAAATAGTAAAATAAAGCGAATCCTAGCAGTTAGGTGAATGGAGAGTAATCACGAATTGACTTTTACTAGTTTATGGCGCATCATTCAGCCCCCAATCATAATCTAAATGTTCAATAGTCGCATCTTCATTGATTTTAGTTGCTGCATAACGATTTAGGAAACTAATTAGGGATTCCTTTTTAACAAAATCTCCCTTAAACCAGCTAAATATCTTGGATATCTCTGCTTTATCAGTAGTGATTTTATTTTTTTGTGGGTCATTGATAAATGTTGTCGCTAATTGGTCTAGTTGTTCATTGACCTTTGCTTCAGTAAAAGCAAATGGAGCTAGATTCGGACAGGAAATGGAAGCGCAATTGATGCCGAAGTGAATGCGAGGGTCGTCAAAATATTTTCGGAGGATATTGTGTTCAACATTATTGAGATCATATTTTTGTTTTTCAATCTCAATAAACTGAATGTCCCAAGGTGTATTCACGAAAGGAATGTTTGGCCCAGAAGAAATGTCTTTGATACTGGCCACAGGATAATTGTCTAGTATTAAGGCTATCGTATAGGCATTATAAACATTCATCCAATAGGCTTTTTGTGCATTTTTTGACCAATTAGCATCATTGGGGTGATTGGCTGCTACTAGATTTAAGTAACGATCTAGGGTTTCCCTATCCGCTTGTAAGCCTTTATAATTGGCCAAGCCTTCTTTGGTAACGTGCTTTTTTAGTAGACCATCAAAAATCTCATGAGTAATTGGTTGGGAATTGGAAGATACTTTGGGAGCAGAGGAAAAGCATTGTATAAAAAGAAATGAAAGGAGCAAAAGACTAATTAATGGATAAAGGCTTTTAGATAATTGCATGTTGAAGCATTTAAAAATGAAGGGAAACATCGTTCTTTCGATGAAATACAACGAAAATGCTAAAAATTCTTCATTTTTTCTATCCCTATAAAGACAAAAAGTAGAACTGAATGTATCAATTCTACTTTTTGAGCATTGCAATTGGTTTGTTTTAAACCATATCCATAGGAAACAGCAGATATTTATTTACCATATCTTCTATTAGAATAATTGTTGTTATTAGAGTGGTAATTATTACTACCACCTCGACCGCCACCGCCTCTATGTCTGCCATTACCCCTACCATTATTGTTGCTGCCTCCTCGACCGCCTCTGTGTCCACCACCATCATAATCTTTCTTTCTTTTAGCACCACCACTTCTTCCACTACTATTGTATTTATTCTGTGTAGCATCTAAATCTACATTATCAGGAACAAATAATTCATCCCCAGAAAGAAAGGCCAAATCATTTTTAATGATCTCATCACTCACCGTCTCTCTATTCCAATTTTTATAAACCATTTTCATATAATTGGCAATCACTCGCACAAAAGCCTTTTTCTTTGGTCCTTCCTCCATTTTGATTGCCTTTGCAATCAACTGTTCTACATTTTTACCATAATGTCGAAACTTCAATTTAGACTGTGGATAGTTTACTTTATTAGGTTTTGTATGCACTTCTTCTGGTGCAGGTATTGGATAAGGAGAATCAACATCTAAATCAAAATCTGCCATAACGTATAACTGTGTCCAAAGTTTACTTCTAAATTCATCAATATTTCGTAGATGTGGGTGCATTTGCCCCATTAGATTAATGATTGCTCTAGCAAAAATGGTACGTTCATATTTGTTCTCAATCGTTTTAGCATGGTTGACCAACTTTTGAATGTTCCGTCCATACTCTCTAAAGCTAATTCCACCTAAGCTTGTATTGTAATCCATGTTTATGTATTAAAATTAATTATTTTTTATTATTATTCCTGTAATGGCTACCTAGAAATGAATAAAATGTGAACTTTATTATCCTACCATCACTTTATGAGGCTCTATAGATCATCCCATCTTCAACTTACAATAAATAGAATAGACTATACTAAAGGTGTTATGAAATTTTATGGTTGACTAACTATTCCTTAATAAAACAAATAAAGAGTTGAAAAGCAAGTGTTATAAACTCAGTACATGAAACTTTTACAAAAGAAAAAGGTATGCCTACAAGAAAACCAACCAATAAGGCAATCATTGATGGTATTGTAATTGTACTTTTACTACTCTGGTCGTAAGGAATGAGTAAAAAATAAGTTCCCAACTTTGACTAGAGAAATTTGACCCTAGACAAGGCAAAAAACGTAGGCAATGCAGGGCATTGGCGAGGCTTTTTAACGAAGTATAGGAGTAAATTTATCCATCAAAATAAAATTTATTTTTTGATTGTTCCTAAATAAAAAGTTATTAGGAAAGTAATTAAGGTTGATCTATATCTTATGTGTTCAATTAAAACGCAGTTTCTACAAATTTATTAAATAAAATGCTCTGTTAAAAATAATTTTTGTAAAAACATAGTATAATCAACTAATTCTATGCCGAATTAGAAATAATTGTAAAATAAGCCAAACCTTTGATTGATCAGCTACCTAGTAATAACATCCCTAAAGCCATGACAATCATCATCGAATTTTCAATAATTGTTACAGTAGTCATTGGCAGATTAAAAACCGTTCCTAAACAAGCACAGCGAATCTTCGTTTTGCTGAGTACACTTTGTAGCACTCCAATCGTTCCAATAGAAACAAGTACAAGGGTAATGAGATTGGTTAATGTGAGGTTAAAACCTAGTAAATAAGCTATTCCAAGTCCTAACTCTATAAATGGATAGATAAAACCATATTGAGGGATTCGACTAGCAATAGGATCATACATACTAAAGGAACTAGCAAATCCTTTTACATCAAGCATTTTAAAAAAGGAAAAAGCTAGGAAAAAACCTGCCATATAGTGCTGCATAAGGGTCATCAAACTAAAATTCCCTGTTTTAAAGGCAACTAATAAAACAACTCCTAATATATAACCCAATATCAACAATAAGGGTTTAAAAGTGGCTAAAGAATAAGTAGGATTGGCTGTTTCTGTTGTTTCTGGAACTGTTGGTCTAGCTGTCTCTACATCTTCAGCACTAAAAGCTCCGATTTGCCCCAATAAATTATTTAAGGCAGTAAGACTAAATTGTTTATTACCTTGCAAACGCATCTGAGGAGGTTGCAGGGTAACTTCTACATCTTGAATACCTTCTTCTTTTGCCATTCTAGTTTGGATGCGATTGACACAAGAATTACAATGCATCCCATTTATTTTGAAAATTTGGTGCGTCATATTTTTACTACTTCTTTACATGTTGTAAAGCTCTATAACAATAAAGCAATCATTCAGGTTCAAAGATCAAATATAGTTTATATTTGGCATAAATGAAGCCGAAAGGAAGATTTATTTGAGTATATAAGACAATAGAGTAATGGGCAAATTAGTTATTCAACCAATTTGCCCATTACATTATCTGCTATGATTTACAAAGGATGTATGCATTATCCCTATCTATCACTTATTCAATCTCCTTATCAAGAGCTGCCTTAGCTTCTTCTGCGGCTTTTTTGGCAGCAGCAATTTTTTCGGAAATAGATTGAAAAACATTATCTACCCCGTCTGCTACTTTTTCCTTAACCTCTACTGCTTGCTCCTTAGCTTGGTCAGCTACTGCATTAGCCTGTTCCTTGACTGCTTCCGCACCATCTGCTACTTTTTCTTTTACCTCTGCCGCTTGCTCCTTAGCTTGGTCAGCTACTGCATTAGCCTGTTCTTTAACAGCCTCTGCACCATCTGCCACTTTTTCTTTAACCTCTGCTGCTTGCTCCTTAGCTTGGTCAACTACTGCATTAGCCTGTTCCTTGACTGCTTCCGCACCATCTACTACTTTTTCTTTTACCTCTGCCGCTTGCTCCTTAGCTTGGTCAGCTACTGCATTAGCCTTTTCCTTAGCAGCCGCCT
>JAHDFT010000056.1:2552-8903 GCA_020628015.1 Bacteroidota bacterium | reverse complement strand
GCTTGCTCCTTAGCTTGGTCAGCTACTGCATTAGCCTTTTCCTTAGCAGCCGCCTTTTCAGCTTCTGCTTTAGCTCTTTGTGCTGCTTTCTTTTCCTTCGCTTTTTGTGCTTTTAAAGCAGCTTCTTCAGCTCGTTTTTTGGCAGCAGCAGCCCTTTTAGCTGCCATTTCCTTTTCTCGCTCTATTGCTTTTGCGGCTTTCTCCCGTTCCTCCTTCAATTTAGCTTTCAATTCGTCAAGCGTTTTATACATATCCTTCAGCTTCACGTCTTTCGATTCTACACGAGAACGAATCATTTGAATTTTAGCTTCTCGTAGCTGTGCTTCTAATTGACCCTGCGTTTTTTCCATTCGATGAGACTGAAAATCTAGTGATTCTCTATCTCGATTAATGGATTTTTCCATACGGTCGATTGCTTTCATTAAGCCATTAAAACGAGCTTCTAAACGTCTGCCGAAGTTGTCTCTTCGTTCATTTCGAATAGCTTCAAAAGCAATATCCAGATTCTTCTTTATTTGAATCCGTTGCGCTCTAGTCAACTTCATCCCTTTAGACTCATTTTGAATGCGTTTCAACTCCTCGAATAAATCGCCCAATTTTTTATTGCGATCATTCACTCCTTTCATACAGCCTTCAACACTAGTCATGATTTTTGTGAAATTAGCTTTAGCTACAGAATCAAAAGCTTCATTTTCCACTTTTCTAAGCTCTTTTAGTTTCCCAAAAGCCTCATTAATCATGCCTCGTAATTTGCTTGCCTCATCTCTGCTAAGATCCCTTTCTTGAAAATGTTTATTGACTTTAGCCCAATAGCTTTTGGCAATATCCCAAGATTCGGAATCATAACTTTGTAAACTAAATACCCTTTCTTTGAGCTGACCAACTTCATTGCTCAATTTCTGTACTAATTTAACCGCTAATACTTTCACAAACCACTCTTTCTCCGCTCGATTCACAATTTCTGTACTAGTTGTTTTAATCTCGTCAGGTAGCAAACTTGGCTCTGACATACTTCGCTCAATGTGTTGATGTGGTTCAGGAAGGTCTTCTATATTGATATTATCCCAATCCTGAAACATTTTTTCAATAAAAGGTTCTTCTAATTTATTTTTCAAAAAAGTCCAAATGTCAACTATATTGTCATTTGCTCGCAGTCGTAGTAGCACCAATAATTCTTCATTTTGCTCATTAGTACCCCAAAATACAATTTTGTCTTTCATTTGCCAGATTTTAACATCTCAGAGGTTAGTAATTAGGTAAATTTAATTTCCGTCTACCCAATGATCGCTTGTAACCAATCAAAAATATTGAAATTTGAATAGTCATCTTTCTTTTATTGGGTAGTGAATGACTCACAAGGAAATTAAACGGATTTCATGGATAGTAAAAAATTGTTCATCAATTATTTACTATTGTTCGTATATGTATACACTAATAAAAACTTGAAACCAACAATTTCTAATTTTGAATAGTGTCAAATAAATCAAAAACAACCTAGTATAATCTTGCAGTCAGTAGCACTTTTTACAACAAATCAGGCATATAGTCTATTTTGTCAAATATCTATTAGTGTTGACTATCAGTATATTGTCCTCTTTTTTGCTTGTTGAAAATAGGAAATACAATACAAAGAGCATTTGCAACTCCTAAATTTTGTACTCCAACTAACTGACTTTTATACCGTATATTTGTGGAAAAGGTTGCAATTTGACTTTAAAGGTTGAAGTCCACTCACAAACGGGTTGCGGAGTGGACTTTTTTTTATGCTTTTTTTATAAATAAATGTATTAAATTTACTAGTTATTTAAAAGTAAAGAACACTCTAATCCTATCCACTATCACTATACAGGATAACTTATTTTTGTTCTACATTTAATATTGTACTAGATTAAAAAATAATGAAAGCCCATTATTTACAAAAAGCACTACAATATGAAGTAACTTGTAAACAATGAGCTTTGACATATTTATTTATTTTTTTAATAATCAATTAGCTTACAATAAATCCTTAGATTTTAGTAACTAATCTTTATTATCTTCCTTGTGTTTCTCTCCCCCCTCATATAATCTTCCATTACTACTAATATCTTCCATTTTTACTGTTCCATTACTAGATATAGAAGTATCTTCTTTATTGCTTACTTCTTCCTCAAAAGGACGCTTGCCAATCAATCTTTCCAAATCATCTTTAAATAAGATTTCTTTATCTAACAATTGTTGAGCAATGATTTCTAACTCTTTACGCTTATCACTAAGCAACTGCTTGGTTTTCTGATAAGCATTTTCAATTAATTTACGTACTTCATCGTCAATCAACTTAGCCGTTTCCTCAGAATAAGGTTTTTGGAAAGAATATTCATTTTGTGGATCATGAAAAGAGATATTCCCCACTTTGGGATTCATTCCATATATGGAAATCATGGCATAAGACATTTTTGTCACTCGCTCTAAGTCATTCTGTGCTCCTGTAGATATTCTATTGAAGATAATATCTTCTGCAGCTCGTCCACCTAAAGTCATACACATTTCGTCCATTAATTGTTCCGTTGTGTATAAATATTGCTCTTTAGGAATATATTGAGCATATCCTAAAGCAGCAATACCACGAGGTACTATAGTTACTTTCAATAATGGATGAGCATGTTCTAAATACCATCCACTTACTGCGTGACCAGCTTCATGATAAGCAATGATTTTCTTTTCTTCGGGAGAAATGATTTTATTTTTCTTTTCCAAGCCTCCAACAACACGGTCAACAGCATCTTGGAAATCTTTCATTTCTACCGCTTTTTTATTTCTACGAGCAGCAATCAAAGCGGCTTCATTACATACATTCGCAATATCTGCCCCTGCAAAACCAGGTGTTTGTGCAGCCAGCTTTTCTGCATCAATATCGTCTGCTATTTTAATTGGCTTCAAATGTACTTTGAAAATCTGTGCTCTTCCTTTAATGTCTGGCTTGTCAATGCCAATCTGACGGTCGAATCGTCCAGGCCGCATTAAAGCACTATCCAATACATCAGGACGGTTGGTAGCAGCCATAATAATCACCCCTTTATCACTCGCAAACCCATCCATTTCTACCAAAAGTGCATTCAATGTATTTTCTCGCTCATCATTACCTTGCATCATATTTCTACCTCTCGCTCGACCAATTGCATCAATTTCATCAATAAAAATAATACAAGGAGCCTTTTCTCTAGCTTGTTTGAATAGATCTCGCACCCTAGAAGCACCAACTCCTACAAATAACTCCACAAAATCGGATCCAGAAATGGTAAAGAAAGGTACTTTGGCTTCTCCTGCTACTGCCTTAGCCAATAAAGTTTTACCTGTACCTGGAGGGCCAATCAATAAAACACCTTTCGGAATTTTTCCACCTAGAGCGGTATACTTTTGGGGTTGTTTTAAGAAATCGACAACCTCTAATACCTCTTCTTTTGCTTCGTCTAGGCCTGCAACATCATCAAAGGTAACATTCACCATCGAATCGCCATCAAATAAGGTAGCTTTAGATTTCCCTATATTGAAAATCTGTCCGCCAGGTCCACCAACACCACCACTTACTCGACGCATAATGATGATCCATACAATAATGAGGATAGATAATGGCAATAACCAAGTCAATAAACTAGACTGCCAATCTGTACGTTTGACACTTCTTGCACCTACTCTTTGATCATCAGAGAAGTTTTTTTGTGCATCTCTTAAGGCACTATCAAAATTATCTATAGAACTTACTGTAAAAAACAAGTGTGGTCCTTCACCTGTACCAAAGTTACTATCTTTGATTTCTTTATAGGACTCTTTATCCAATGCATCCTTTTTCAAAAACACTTCTACTCGCTCCTGATTAATAATTTCTATCTTTTCTACATCGTGGCTAGGAAGTACTTTGTATAAAAAGTTTTGTTCTGAAATTTCTTTAGGATTGGTTCGCAATTGATTAAAGAGCGTAGAAGCTAACAAGATCAACAAAATAATACCATAAATCCAATAGTAGTTGAACTTGCTTTGCTTCGGAGTTTGCTTATTTGTGTTATCGTCCATTTTGTTAATTTACAAGCTTGGAGTGGTCTTGCTTCAAAAGATAAAATAATAAATACATGGTACTTATTATAAGCCAATGACCAGTAATTAGAAGGTAAACACGAAACTGATTCAAGTTGTTTACATTCCTGTTTTTATTTCAAACTGGGCTAATTAATCCGCTTTTGAGAGAAATGACTGATTGTTATTTTCATCTATATCGTTTTCCTCAAAATGAGTGACAATCGCAGCATCACCCCAGAGTTCTTCTAAACCATAATGATGTCTCACATCTTTACGAAAGATATGAATAATGACATTAAAATAATCAATCAATACCCATTCCAAAGAACGCATTCCCTCTACTTGTAGTGGAAATTCACCCATTTCTTCTTTCACTTTATGTGTAATATGATCTGCTATTGCTCTAAGCTGTGTAGGTGAGTTTCCTTCACAAATAATGAAACAATCACACATCGCATCATCTAAATTGGTTAAATTAAGTAGGGTTAAACCATGCCCTTTTTTATCCAAAATACTGTCTATTGCAATATTGAGTAATAATTCTGTAGCATCTATATTTTGTTGATGTTTTGCTGTATTTTCCAATAAACTAAAATTAATGATTAAAAGTAGAATACTATTGTTTATCTTAAAGACTATTTTACTTTGAAGATAAATCGAGTGAATTAGTTTGGCATAATACTTATGTTTTTAAGCCATCTATACCAAACATCAGCATATACCAAAATACCCAAAGTGAGCAACTTAGATAACGTAATAGTCATAGGAAAAGTTTTAGTAGAATTAACAGAAGTTGATTCCACCAATAATTATGCTTTCACATTACTCAAAAATGATTCCGTTGCTGAAGGTACTGTCATTTTGACGGACTATCAATATCAAGGAAGAGGACAGAGGAATAATGAGTGGATAGCAGATAGAGGAAAAAATATTACCCTAAGTATTATTCTTTATCCTAAATTTCTTTTAGCTCGACAACAATTTTATCTTAACCAAGCCATTGCTCTAGGTATATACCATTGTATTAATGATATAGTAGGACAAAACGTTCAGATAAAGTGGCCAAATGATTTATACTATAAAGATAAAAAAATGGGTGGTATTTTAATTGAAAATGTGATTAAGGGTTATTTTTTATCTACATCTATCGTTGGAATTGGTCTAAACATCAATCAAACGAATTTTAATGCCTCCCTCAATCGAGCCACTTCTCTAGGTCAAATTACGCAAAAAAAACATGATTTAACCGACATTATTCAGTCACTTTGTTGTCATTTAGATCAACAATACCTTAGATTACGACATAAAGATTACTATGGTTTGAAAAAAGATTTTTTAAAAGTACTTTATCGAAAAGATATTTTTCATTCCTACAAAACAAAAAATGGTATCATATATGTGAAGATAGTAGATGTCTCTGAAAATGGAGAATTGATTGTAGAAGATACACAACAACAGCAAAGTCAATATCGCTTCAAGGAAATTGAAATGCTGTTTGAGTAATACTAATAACGTGTATCTATATTATTATAGTGTAAGAGGAAAGGAAAGTTATACCATTACCGATACCCCAAAATTAAACCTCCCTCTTTATCCAATCATCTCAACAATGCAAGATTTTTTTACCTTCTAACTCCGATATACTATGCAAAAGATATTCAGTAAGCCTAGTCATTTTATTTTATTGATTTATTTATTGTTTTTTTGCTGGCAACCCATAAAGGCACAGATTCAAATAAGTGAAGAAAGTTATGATGAAGAAGAAGACAAATCGATCATCAACCAAGATATTTACCTCAATAAAATGACACATGCCATTGCTTTACTAGACAAAGCAATGACCACAACCGAATTACACCAAGCCGCACAAAGTTTTCATACCTTAAGTAATGAATATCCTAAAGCTTGGCTGCCTCCTTATTATGGTAGTTATTGCTATACTGTTATAGGGACAATGATTACTAGACATAGTTATGGACAAAGTTTTGGTTCAATTAGAGATCAATACCTAGATCAAGCACAGTTATTTATTAATATGTCCAAAAATCGGGCAAGTAACCTACCAGAAATAGACATTGTACAAGCCTATATTTACCAATTGAGATTTGAAGTAGACCCACTTCATCGTATGGAAGAATATGGAACACTATCTGCTTTACTATTGGAAGAGGCAGAAAAAACAGATCCAGGAAATCCACGCATTGCTTTTTTAAGAGCACAAAACACCTTTTTTACTCCTGAACAAAGTGGAGGAGGCTTAATCAAAGCTTGCCCACTCGTAAAAGATGCAGTAGCCAA
>JAHDFT010000056.1:0-2452 GCA_020628015.1 Bacteroidota bacterium | reverse complement strand
AACTCTACCCGTCAAAAAATTCCATTTGGTATTGCTCAGATTGGTAAGGCATTTCGTAATGAGATTGTTGCCAGACAATTTATTTTTCGTATGCGAGAGTTTGAGCAAATGGAAATGCAGTTCTTTGTACGTCCAGGTGAAGAAATGAAATGGTATCAGTACTGGAAAGAAGCTCGTATGCAATGGCATCAAGCCATTCACCCAGCTTCTAAGCTTCGCTTTCACGATCATGATAAATTGGCGCATTATGCCAATGCTGCCTTAGATATAGAATTTCAATTTCCTTTTGGTTTTAGAGAGTTAGAAGGGATTCACTCTCGTACAGATTTTGATTTGGGTAGCCATCAGGAATTATCTGGTAAGAAATTGCAGTATCATGATCCAGAGTTAAAAGAGAGTTATGTTCCTTATGTTGTGGAAACTTCTATAGGAGTAGATCGTATGTTCTTAGCAACAATAGCCAATGCTTTACAGGAGGAGGATGTACCTAATGCCAAAGGAGGTATGGATAAAAGGGTAGTCTTGAAAATGCATCCATATTTAGCTCCTATAAAAGTAGCTGTATTGCCGTTATTAAAGAACAAGCCTGCACTAACCGAAAAAGCTCGAAGCATATTTGATCGTTTGAAAATCGTAACAGATTGTCAATATGATGAAAAAGATGCTATTGGAAGAAGATATAGAAGACAAGATGCTATTGGAACCCCATTTTGTATTACAATTGATTTTGAAACATTAGAGGATAATACTGTTACAATTAGAGAGCGAGACTCTTTGGCACAAGAACGCATTTCTGTAGACCAAATTGAACAGATTGTTCGAGAAAAAATAAAATTTCCTGTATTGTAACAATAGTACAATAAAGAAAAAAATACGCTTATTGCTTAATTAAATAAATCAACTTTTCAGAAAAAAAAAGAGGTGTTCATTTAATTGAGCAATAAGCTTTTATCATTCAATATGTCTTTTTTTGTCAATTTAAAGTAAAAAAAGATTAGGAATTATAAACCAATTTAACTAATTTTGAATAAATAGGAACAAAAAAACCTCGTTATCCGTTAAACTTTTCAATTGTACAAAAGTCACAGCTCTTATAGAAGAATTCCTTCCCACAAGTTAGATTGAAGCGCCTGCCATTAAAAATCGTCAGTATTATTGCACTATTATACTTTCTAGTAACCACATCATTGTCCAACTTTATTGTTTCGTTTTTCTTCTATTTTATGCCTATAAGAGCCTGCCTTAGCCATATAATTTATAAATAATTCAATTTATTACTAATTATATAGTAAAGATTAATTGACTACATTCCGATAATTTTGCTACCTAACATAAATGCCCCTCAAACATGCATAAGCATGAGCAAGCATATACGATTTGGTATATTTGTTGAATAATATCAAATAACCATATATTGTATATCGTGTAGTTGAGTAAATAGTATTAGGGCATTCTTTGTTAGTTTACTACTAGAAAGTAAACCAATCTTGATCAAAGAAAACATATCGTATCAAGATTGTTTGTTGCAACTCCATTACTACTACTGAAAGGTGAATAATTAACTCAATTTTTAAACAATGAATTGCTCCATGATTACTTCCAAAACATTATTAGCTACTCTGTTTAGCGTTTGCTTGTTTTTGGCAAGTCAATGGAGTTATGCTTCGGATGGTGATTATAAATTAGTTTTGATGGGCATTGTCCTTGAAAAAACCGAACAAAGTCCCATGCACAGTGTAACGGTAAACTTGTTAGAAACTAAGTCGAACCAAATTAGCATAGCAGAAACCACACAAGATGGTCGCTTCTATTTTCAACTAGATGTCAATAAAGAGTATCAACTCTATGCCTCTGGTCAAAATGGTACAACAGGTGAGGTAAAGACCATAACTACTTACAATAAGAACAATCCAGAAGTTTTGAATGTCATCCTTACGCTTCAGGAAGACTATCCTGTAGAGACTTTTGAGATTGAACATATGAAAAATTATACCTTACCTAGTAATTACTATGAACTACCAAGTGAAGATGTACTGACTTATAAAGTACAGATTGGTGCCTATAGCAATTACAACGAATTTGACAATGATAATTTAATCGGCATTGAAGCACAATTTGAGACAGAAAAAGCACCTAATGGTGCCATTCGTTATCTTGTAGGTGAATATGAGCGTTATGAAGATGCGGTCTATATGAGACACTTACTTAGAGATCATGGTTTTCAAGAATCACAAATTGTTGCTTATTCTAGAGGTGAAAGATTGACTATACCAGCTATTGATGCTGCTAAGGCTTATAGAAATTATTAGAATTTAACCTTTTTTTAAGGAATAGTAAAAAAATAACTGTCTATTTTGACTGATAAATTTGTTACTATACTTCGTTAAAAAGCCTCGTCAATGCCCTGCATTGCCTACGTTTTTTGCCTCGTCTAGTGTCAAATTTCCCTAAT
>JAHDFT010000055.1:11774-16402 GCA_020628015.1 Bacteroidota bacterium | reverse complement strand
ATGACATATTGAGGGATTTTTGATGCAATTCGGTAGAGTGCGACCCTGCTAGGGTCGAGATGTTGGGGGGGGACTTTTATTGGCTAACGTACTGTGACCGCTATGCGGTCATTAAGAAAAATAGCTAATATACCCCATCTCAAAGGGTCTAAATATAAGACCTTTATAATAAGGATTACACCTTCCCCCAATATGTCATGCACTCATTTGAATAGCAAATGCCGCTAAAGTATCTATTGAAATACTTTAGCGGCATTCGTATTTTTATGGAGATCGTATATTTGCTAATATCCTAATTTACCATATTTCTCAAGAAAACACTGCTTACAAAATACTTCCTGACCATTATCTTGATTCGCAGCAGCGAGTGTTTGATGAATTTTTAGCGTATCCAATTGATGGGTAACGACTGGCATAGCATAGTAAGTGGTCAAGGACATGAATGTTACCATTATAGTACACAATAGCACCACAATAATGTTTCTGACCTTCTTAGGTCTGTGATTCAATACATGTAAAATACGCTCCTTCAAATCACTAGATTGATTGAACGCTTGTGCCATTGCTGGTAGATTCTGATACCTTTTCATTTTGACCAATAAAGAGGCATAACCTTTCACATCTCCTATCTTCTCGACAGCAAATTCATCTGCTATAAACTCATTGATCCGGTCTAATTCTCGTACAATAAAATAGTAAACTGGATTGAGTAACCAGAGCGTTTGTAGGAGGTGCATACCAATCTTCACCCAAGTATCTTTCTCTTCAATATGAGCAATTTCATGATAAAGAATGGCATCCTGTTCGGCTTTGGTCAAAAAATCCATTTCTGGTTGCCAAATAATATAAGATTGCCATAGTTGGAAAGAACAAACAGATAAGGGTTTGTGTGTTCGTAAAATGGTATATTTTTTACCATCCACAAAATAAACCTGTCGCTTACTCCTATAAATAATATACAATAAATAACCCACCCTAATGGATAGAATCACCAATGCTATCATCAAAAAGATCATCGACATATAGTAGGCCAATGGCTGTATACCAATTAATACATCATACAATAGATTACCTTTAAATAGCAACATATTATTTGCTGTCATTTCTGTACCACAACTACACAAAGATTCCACCTGTGCAGCTATTTCATAGCACATCTTTACTTCTTCCCCATTATTAGGGCAGAAGGTCATATATACTGCTTCTGCGATTTGATGCTCGTGTAGACAAGGTTGTTCATAAGTACCTGTTGATGTATTGACCTTATCAATGATAAATGGCAAACTGAAACTAGCCAGTACAACCGTCATTAACATCACTTTTTTTACCTTGCTATTGGACAAACGACGAATAAGTAACCAATATAATGTAAAACCAACGAAGGATACTAGATAGGTTACTAATATATAATTAATCACGCCTGTTGTTGATTTTTATACTAAAAAATGAAAATAAACATTCAATTTCAAAGAATTTAATAAAATACGTCATGTATTTTATTCAGTTCTCGAACTTGTTTCTAATAACCACTTTTAAAGTGCTTGGTTCATTAGTATGCTAGGATAATTACTATAAACGATTATTCTGTATCTTTCTTATGCTCATCAATCAAACCTTGTAATCCTTCTAAATCATCATTAGAAATTTCTTTATCATCTACTAAAGCGGATACCAAGGAAGACACCGAGCCAGCAAATGCATTTTGTAATACATTGGCCATTAATCGTTTTTGATATTCATATTTAGAAACAATGGGCATATATTGATGTGTACGTCCAAAAGCTTCGTGTTTCACATAATTCTTTTTCTCCAAAATACGAATTGTAGTAGAAACAGTATTATAAGCAGGCTTCTTATCTACCTCATTTCCTGCTTCCTCTGGCCAATGCTCCAATACCTCTTTGACAAAAGCTTTTTTCAATACCCACAGGATATTCATTACTTTCAACTCTAAGGGCGTTAATAGGTTATTTTCTTTGGACTTCTTTTTAGTTCTCATATAATTTATACTTTTCACCAAAAATAACATTATTTCTAGGGCTTTGCAACTATTAATTTAGTTATAAAATGTTAAAATAATGAAATGGGACTAAAAAACAACATCCCCTAGGCTTTCTAATAGAAAAGCTAGGGGATGTGTTGATTGATGTTAATGTAAAGCATCCAAAATTATACTATACACTTACAGCAACTAAGTTTTCTTTTAATAGGTATTCTGCGATTTGAACAGCATTTGTTGCCGCACCTTTACGCAAATTATCCGATACAATCCACATATTCAAGGTTTTAGGCTGAGACTCGTCTCTCCTTAAACGCCCTACAAATACTTCATCCTTTCCTTGTTGATAGAGTGGCATTGGGTAGACATTATTGGCAATATTGTCCATAACAATTACACCAGGTGTATCCTGTAGAATCTGTCTAACTTCTGCTAGATCAAATTCATTGCGAAACTCAATATTTACCGCTTCAGAATGTCCTCCAATAACAGGCACCCTTACACAAGTTGCAGAAACACCAATCGTTGGATCACTCAATATTTTTCGTGTCTCATTGACTAGCTTCATTTCCTCTTTGGTATAAGCATTTTCTAGGAAAACATCGCAATGCGGCAAACAATTCAGGTCAATCGTATAAGGATAAACCATATCTCCTTCAATTCTACTTCGTTCATTTCTCAATTGCGCTACAGCATGCTTACCTGTACCTGTTACAGACTGGAAAGTAGAAATAATTAATCTTTTCAATACATAAGCCTCATGTAGTGGAGCTAAAGCCATTACCATCTGAATTGTAGAACAGTTCGGATTGGCAATAATTTTATCCTCTTCAGAAAGAATACCAGCATTGATTTCTGGTACAATTAATGGAATGTCATCATGCATCCTCCAAGCAGAAGAATTGTCAATGACCGTCGTACCCATTTCTTTAAACTTCGGTGCCCACTCTAAAGAAACACCAGAACCTGCCGAAAAAATAGCAATATCAGGCTTATTATATACTGCTACATCAATAGGTACGATAGTGTGTTCTTCGTCATTAAACAAAACGGTCTTGCCTACAGATGCTTCTGAGGCTACAGGGATAAGCTGTGTTACAGGGAAATTGCGTTCTTGTAAAACTTTTAACATTACTTTTCCGACCATTCCGGTAACACCTACAACTGCTACTGTCATTTATATTTATTTTTGATATTTTGTTAATTTTTTCTAAGTAACAAGCAAAAAATAAATTGGACATCTTTGTTAGGTTAATTTGTAGCTAGACAAGGCAAAAAACGTAGGCGATGCGAGCATCGGCGAGGCTTTTTAACGAAGTATAGCTGCAAATTAAACAACAAGATATTGGTTTATTTTTTAGCTGTTTCTAAATACTAATTGTTGCATAAGTCATACATAATTTGGGAATGTATATACTAGGGAATTAAGATTTTGAGGAAAGTGGTACAATAATTTAGCCAAACTGAGTATTATAAAAGTCACAAAAATAACCTTTATGATGACTATTTCCAAGCATTTTACACAAGTAATATTTTTTGTAAATGATTTTAAAAACAAGTTCTCCTTACAAGCGTTCTAAATTGGTATAGATTTTAGTTACTAATTGATAGAAAACTAGTCTATTATAACTATAATTAACTTAACTTTGCACTCAACTACCTATTTTATATATTACTTCAACATATACATCGAATACATGACCACACTATATAAAGATCGTAAAAAACCTGCTAAAACAATGCAGGAATTACTTCATGACTATCGAAGCCAAAAACCAGCTATTGTTTTTGAGTGGAATGATGCTGAAACAGGAGCCGAAGGTTGGGTTGTGATTAATTCTTTAAGAGGAGGTGCAGCAGGAGGAGGAACAAGGATGCGAAAAGGCTTAAACCGAGCCGAGGTAGAAGCACTAGCCAAAATCATGGAAATCAAATTTTCTGTTTGTGGTCCACCTATTGGAGGAGCAAAATCAGGAATCAACTTTGATCCTAGAGATCCTCGAAGAGATGAAGTGCTTTATCGTTGGTTTCAGGCGGTTACACCACTCCTAAAACATTATTATGGTACTGGTGGTGACCTGAATGTAGATGAGATCAAACAGGTCATTCCTATTACAGAGGATTTTGGTTTATGGCATCCTCAAGAGGGTGTGGTCAATGGTCATTTTCAACCCCAATTAAATCAAAAAATTCACTTAATTGGTCAATTACGTCAAGGCGTTTCTAAAGTTGTAGAACATCCAGATTATGCGCCTGAAGGATCTCGTAATCGTCGTTTTGTTGTTGCAGACTTGATTACTGGTTTTGGGGTAGCTGAGTCCATCCGTCATTATTATAATATTTATCACCAAAATAATTTGAAAGGTAAGCGTTTGATTGTTCAAGGCTGGGGTAATGTGGCGGCTACAGCTGCGGTTTATTTAGCCAAAGAAGGGGCAAAAATCGTAGGGATTATTGATCGTTTTCATGGGATTATCAATGAGAAAGGGCTGGAATTGGAGGAAGTTAAAAGCCTATTTGTCAATCGGGAAGAAAATCGTTTATCACCTAATAGTCCTGGTATATTATCACATGAGGAGGTCAATAAAAAAATATGGGATGTAGCAGCAGATATTTTTATTCCTGGTGC
>JAHDFT010000055.1:8873-11674 GCA_020628015.1 Bacteroidota bacterium | reverse complement strand
TAAAATTGATTGATTAAACAAATAGCCAAAGCCCAACTATTCTAAGAATAGTTGGGCTTTGGCTTGTCTATCACTCATTACGAGCTATAGCGCATCTATTTTATGGATTGGAAGAAGTTAGCGGTTTTGATCCTAAACCGTCCATTTCAGGAGCCATAGTGATTTTAACCAAACGTACATCCCCATATTTTTTCTTTCCTTTTTCCCAAGAAGGGTAAGAGCCGTCTGCATTAGGTAATAATTGTGGAATTCCACTTCCAGCTACTAAGAATACTCCTTCAGAAGTTTCTGAAATAGTACTAGCTCTTTCCATGACACCTTCCCCAAAAGTTTTTTCCCACATCTTTTTACCATTGAGATTCGTTTTCACCAACCACATACTACCATCTTCTGGTCTACTACTACCATTTGTACCAGTAATAATTAAACCTCCATCTGAACTAAGGGCAATATCGTTGAACTCATTACCTCCTTTAGTTCCAAATAGTTTTTCCCACATAACATGGCCAGAAGCATCCATTTTTAATAGCCAACCATTACTTGTCGTCCGTTTATGCTCATCCACCTTAATACCTGCCAACATATAGGTACCATCATTTAATGGCTGTATGGCATTGATCATTTCTGGAACCTCTTCAACACCAAGCCAATTTTTCCACACTACTAGTCCTTCATCATCAACTTTGACAATAAATGGATCTTCTTTTTGTACACCTCCAAATTTACTAATTGCTGATAAAATATAGCCATCATCCCGTGTTGACTTAAAATCAGTAATGACTACCATTTTATCTGTATGTACTCTTTCATCCCACTGAATATCCCCCTCTTTATCTACTTTTAGCATCCATATGTAATGATCGAGCTTAAAAGTAGATTGGTTACGTGCCATTTGTGTACTTCCCATATGACGTGTTCCAGCAATCACAAATTCCCCGTCCTCGTTTTCGATAATGGCTCCTCCCCTTTCAGATTTTTTACTTCCATAAGAACGATTCCATTCCACAGTTCCGTCATCATCTACTTTGACCAACCATAAATCAGAACCACCTTTACCTCTAGAAGAGGTTGTACCTACCATCATATAGCCTCCATCTTTGGCATCCACAATATCATACAATACATCATGCTCTTGGCCGCCAATGGTTTTTTCCCAAACCATACGTCCTGTAATATCTGTTTTAAATATCCAAGCATCTACCTTGCCAGCTCCTTTGGATTCGGTTTCTCCAACAAAAATATTTCCTCCATCAGGAGTCGCTATCATTGTATGGATATTCTCTTGTCTAGTACCTCCGAATATTTTTTCCCAGACAATTACTGGGACTGTTTTTTCCTCGACAAAAGCTCCAAATAATGGAAGCGAAATAATCAAAATAATTAAACTTGATTTTCGCATAACTTAAATTTTACTACAATTTAGTAAATATTTTTTTTTATAACAGCAATTTCTTTCTTAAAAAAAAACATACAGTCTAGCTGATCAAAATAAATTAAAATCAAATACAAGTTTCTAACCACCTATAAATCATAGAGATACCAATCAAATAATTAAGAGGTTATTGTTGATCCAAGATGTTAGAAACAGTACTTTTTAGAAATTTAGTTTTTTTTATTTTTTTTTCAGAAAATATGCTTGGAAATTATAAAGAATTATAATTGCTAATCTAGTATTTTTTATAAAGTATAACGCAATAAATAAAAATCTCATATCTTTACATATTACTAATAAAAAAAACAATCTAAATAAAGCATATAAAAAACAAACAATAAAACATATTCATTTATTGTTATATTTTATTATTCAGACAGAATGATTAGCGGTTTGTACCATACATAAGTATGAATATATCTAGGGCGGGAAAAATATAAATGGATAGTGCAGTTTAATAGTTCAAGTTTACCAAAAAACACCTTTTAACGGATGATCGGCCATGGCTTCATTAGGGGTCTTTGTCTTATTTCCAACAGCTAATAATCTATCAACAAAATGATAAAATTGGTAGATAAAAACAGTTCGTATGTGGCTAACAATCTGATTATTCTCATCTATCAAATCATTTTGCAATATTTGATTATGCTTTAAGTAAAGTGTATGACTGGGTTTGTAGAAGCCAAAAGCACCAGTAGGTAGTTTAGTATTAATTCGAGTAGCCATAGCAATTAAATCTTCAACTGCTTCAGGATAAATTTGATTGGAGATAGCTGTAAAGCATTGTAAAATATCTATATCGTTTTTGGAGTCTTCTAGGGGGCTTGTAGGTAAGAATGATAGCTCTAAGGCCCATTGTCTATCTTTATCATCAAAGGGTGTAATTAATACCATTAAAATATCGTGTGGTAAATCATGTTCTTCTTTTTTAAGAAGATTACATGGAATTTCTTCTACTTGTTCGAAGTACCGAAATATTTTTTTTAGGTTCTGACGATGAATACGCTCCATAATATACAGGTATTATTGAAACATTATTTGATTTGACAATGGGTTTTATTGAAGGAAATGTTAAAAAATAACTTGTTCCTAAGCAATAAGTAATCAATCAGTAACTTGGATCTCATTGTGTTTTAAACAAAAAATACAATACCTGATAAATGAGCATCTTTTTCATTAGAAAAATCAGTAAAATCCAGTTTGTGAGTACTAATAATCCATTTTCCTTATTTTCAATATTATTGTGAAGTAGTATTGATTGATAGATAACAAAGATATACAATTACTTCATAATTTTAATTAGTGTTAGTAAAAATAACATTTTTCACTTAAAAAGTGCATTTTTTCTACTTAAAATATAGAACTAAGG
>JAHDFT010000055.1:0-8773 GCA_020628015.1 Bacteroidota bacterium | reverse complement strand
TCCTTTTGTTGAATGCTCATATAGTTTTTCACCATCTGGTTTTCAGGCTGTATTAATTGAGCATCTACTTTCATTAAAGCCCCTGCTGCCTGCCTTGCTACCGCCAATAATTTTTGATCTTTAATCACATCGGCTAATTTCATATTCAAGATTCCACTTTGTTGTGTGCCTTCTAAATCACCAGGTCCTCTCAATTTCATATCCACTTCGGCAATCTTAAACCCATCTGTTGTTTCAACCATTGTTTTCATTCGGAGTTTGCCATCTTTAGTCAATTTATTCCCCGTCATTAAAATACAATAAGACTGATTTTTTCCCCTTCCTACTCGTCCTCTTAACTGGTGTAATTGTGCTAAACCAAATCGTTCTGCACTTTCGATAATCATCACCGAAGCATTTGGCACATTCACTCCTACCTCAATTACGGTTGTTGCCACCATAATATGTGTCTCCCCTCGTTTGAAACGCTCCATTTCTTCATCCTTATCAATGGTATGCATTTGCCCATGTACCACACTAATGCGATAATCAGGCAAGGGAAAAGCTCTTTGAATACTCTCATAACCATCCATCAAATCTTTATAGTTAAAGGCTTCTGACTCATTAATTAATGGGTAAACGATATAAATTTGTCTTCCTTTCTCAATTTCTTCCTTCATAAACTGAAAAACTCGTAGCCGTTTGCTATCGAAATAATGGACGGTTTTAATGGGTTTCCTTCCTGGTGGTAATTCATCAATAACAGATACATCTAAATCGCCATAAACCGTCATCGCTAGTGTTCGAGGAATGGGTGTGGCGGTCATGACTAGGACATGAGGTGGGAGGTCATTTTTAGCCCACAGTTTGGCTCGTTGTGCTACTCCAAAACGATGTTGCTCATCAATGATCACCATGCCTAGATTATCAAATTTTACCGTATCTTCAATCAAGGCATGAGTACCAACCAGAATATGTATTAAGCCCATTTCTAGGCGTTCTAGCAATAATCGACGAGTACGCCCTTTAACGGAGCCTGTTAATATTGCCACTCGTATATCTAAATCTTCTACAAGTTCATTGATTCCCTCATAATGTTGTTGCGCTAATATTTCGGTAGGAGCCATAATACAGGCTTGAAATTTTGAATCCATTGCCATTAGCATGGTCATGAGGGCAACGATGGTTTTTCCACTTCCGACATCTCCTTGTAATAAACGATTCATCTGCCTTCCTGATAATGTATCTCTTCTGATTTCTTTTAATACTCTTTTTTGTGCGCCTGTTAATTCAAAGGGTAATTTTTCGTGGAAAAAAGTATTGAAATATTTACCTAATGAGGGAAATAGATAGCCTTTTAATTTTGCATTGCGATTGTATTTGATTTGATAAATCCGCATTTGGATAAAAAAGAACTCTTCAAACTTCAATCGCCTTTGCGCTTGTTTGATGAGTACTTCGGATTCTGGTAGGTGAATATTTTTGAAGGCGGTGGCTCGGTCAATCAATTGGTAATCTGTCCGAACAGATTCGGGAATATTTTCAGCAATAACCGCTTTTAGGTTTACTTTCTCTAGTAAAGTCTTTATCAATCGGTGAATCCCTCGACTATCCAAATGCCTAGAACGCAGTTTTTCTGTGGTACTATAAACAGCTTCCATTCGGCTGCTGAAGGAAATGCTTTGTTCTTCCTCTACCATCTCCATTTCGGGGTGATTTAGACTGAAGCGATTGCGGAATAAATTGGGCTTGCCAAAGACTAAATACTCTTTCCCTTTTTTGAGGTATTTTTGCATATAACTAATACCTCTGAACCAAACAAGGTCAATGGTTCCAGAATCATCTTTTAGCATGGCTTGTAGTCGTCTTTTTCTAGCCTCGCCATACATCTCTATATGTACAATTCGCCCTTTGAGTTGCACTTGTGGGGTATCTGGATTGATGTCCCCTATTTGATATAGTTTGGTTTTATCGACATATCGAAAAGGATAATGTTCGAGTAGATCTCCGAAGGTAAAAATCTTTAACTCATTCTTTAACAAGCCTGCTTTGACTGGCCCTACTCCTTTGAGGTATTCGATAGGAGTATCTAATATGTGATGGGTATTCGCCACTTTTTGAAGGATTACTATTCTGTCAAAAATATTGGCAAATATACAAAAAGTATGTGGTGCTTGCAATTAGTAATAGAATCAAAATATAGCTTACTTTTTGATCTCTTTTGTTAGAGCTTTTTCTAAATCATTGAAGGCGAAAGTGAAACCACTTTCTTGGATTTTTTGACAGGAAACATTGGCACTTTGTAGTAGAATATCTGCCATTTGTCCCATTAGTAAACGTAGACTAAAATTAGGAACAGGCATCATTAGATGTGGTCTTCCTAGTACTTTTGCCATTGTTTTGACAAAATCTTTATTGGTATGTGGATTTGGGGCTACACCATTGTAGATTCCTGATACTTCTGTATTTTCCAAAGCAAAAATCATCATTTGACAGAGATCATCTATGTGAATCCAGGAATAGTATTGTTTTCCATTTCCAAAATAGCTGCCCATTCCTAGTTTGAGGGGCAATAGGGTTTTGGGTAATGCGCCTCCTGCTGCTGCTAAGACAATCCCAATGCGAAAAAGTACTCGTCTAATGCCCATATCTCCAATACTCTCACTACTATTTTCCCACAATACACAAGTTTCACTTAAAAAACCTGTTCCTGCTTGACTGGATTCCGCCAACACTTCTTCCCCTCGATCTCCATAAAAACCAATTGCCGAAGCTCCGATAAATGTTTTGACTTGATGCTTTTGGTCATTCAATGCTTTTTTTAGTAGAAGGGTCGATTGTACTCGACTATCAATAATTTCTTTTTTCCTTTTGGCTGACCATCTTTTATCCGCTATTCCTGCGCCAGCTAGATGTATAATGGCATCAACTCCTTCCAATGCAGCTTTGTCTAATTCTTTTTTGGCAATATCCCATTGATATACCTTTATACTGGGTAAATCTTTTTTTCGTCGGCTCACATGAGCAACAGTATGTCCCTTTTCTTGTAATAATGTCGTTAGTCTTTGCCCAATTAAGCCTGATGCGCCTGTAATGAGAATATGCATGATTGTACTATTAATATTGATTTTATTTATTAGCCTCAACAAGTAATTAGTCAATTGGTTCTAAGCAACAGTAAAAAAATAGTTTCCGCATTTTGATGGATAAATTTAGGTCTATACTGCATTAAAAGGCTCCTCACCAAGGTGCTACATTGCCTACGTTTTTTGCCTTGTCTAGGGTCAAATTTATCCATCAAAATAGGGAACTTATTTTTCACTTGTTACTAAGGCACTAAGGCAACAGTAAAAAAAGCACTAAAATATCACTTTTCTCTGGCTTACTTTTTTATTATACTTAATAGTTACATTTTTTCTTTTTATTTTTAGGAAATTTTTATACAACACACAAATAAAAACCATTAACTATGACCAATTCTTTCAGACCCAAATACTGCATTTGGCTGTTGGCGATCTGTGTCTTATTCGCTGCTTGTGGTGGTGGAGATAGCTCTGATTCTGGCAAAAAAGGAGCAGCTAAAGCTGTCGATAGTAAAAAAGCAGGCGACAATACGGTGACGATTCACGAACCTGCCGAACCAGACTTTCTAAACCCGATGATTTCTGGTAGTGCCAGTTCAACTTATATCGAAACTAAGATTTTTCAAGCACTATTGACTATTGACTTTGAAACCCTAGAGCCAGTTGGTCAATTGGCAGTAGGTCGTCCAGAAATTAAAGAATTGGATAGTGGTCCTTTTAAGGGAGGCATGTCTTTAACTTACGAAATTCGTCCAGAAGCAAAATGGGATAATGGTACGCCAATCACCGCTAGTGATTATATATTCTCTCTAAAAGCGATTAAAAACCCTAAAGTAAATGCGGGTTCTTTGCGTCCATATATGGAAGCTTTTACTAAGGTAGAAGTTGATCCTAATAATCCCAAGAAGTTTACTGTTTTTGCTAAAGAAACCTATATTTTGGCGGAAATATTTTCTGCTACAACAGTTTATCCAGAATATGTTTATGATCCAGAAGGATTAATGAAGAAATTTACTTTGGAAGAATTAAGCGATCCTAAAAATGCCAATAAATTGGCTGATGATAAAAATCTACAAAAATTTGCAGAACAGTTTAATTCGCCAAAATTTTCGAGAGAGGTGGGTTATGTTGTAGGTTCTGGTCCTTATGCTTTTAAAGGCTGGGAAACTGGACAACGAATTACCCTAGAAAAAAAGAAAGATTGGTGGGCAAAGGATTTGAATTTGCCAATGTTACAGGCCTATCCAGATAAAGTGATTCATAAAATTGTGAATGATCGTACTACGGCTGTTACCTCTATGAAAGATGAAGGACTAGATGTTGTTCGAGATATTTTACCTAATTTATTTGTTGACTTGAAGAAAAATGATCGAGTTAATCAATTATTCAACTTACATACGCCTACCGCATTGGTTTATTACTATATCGGTATCAACCGTAAGAGTCCTAAATTGGCAGATCAAAAAGTACGTCGTGCTATTGCTCATCTAGTAGATGTCGAGGAAATTATTGATGTGATTTTACATGGTTTAGGCGAAAGAACCGTTGGTCCAATCCATCCATCTAAGTCTTATTACAACAAATCTCTAACACCTATTCCATTTGATGTAGCTAAAGCCAAGCAATTATTGACAGAAGCAGGTTGGAAAGATTCTGATGGAGATGGTATTGTAGATAAAGTCGTTGATGGTCAGAAAGTAGATATGAGCTTGTCTTATAAGTACAATAGTGATAATGATATGCGTAAGGATATTGGTTTGTTGTTGAAAGAAAATGCTAAAAGAGCAGGGGTAAATATCGAAGTAGAAGGTGTTGAATGGACTGTTTTCCTAGAAGATACTAAGAAAAGAGATTACGAATTGTCTAGTTTGGCTTGGGTTGCTTCTCCAATCCCAGAAGATCCAAAGCAAATTTGGCATACAGAATCAGATAACCCTGATGGAGATAACCGTGTAGGTTTTGGTAATGAAGAATCAGATAAAATCATTGAAGATATTCGAGTAACACTTGATGAAGGTAAAAGAGCGGAATTATATAAGCGTTACCAAGAGATTGTTTACGAAGATCAACCTTATGTTTTTATGTTTGCCTCTAAAGAACGTATTGCAATACATAGTCGATTTGATGCTGCGAAGGCTTATGTGGCTCGTCCAGGATATAATGAAATGTCCTTTAAATTAAAGCCATAAGTAACAGTAAAAAAATAATTTCCGCATTTTGATTGATAAATTTGACCCTATACTTCGTTAAAAAGCCTCGCCAAGGCACGGCATTGCCTACGTTTTTTGCCTTGTCTAGGGTCAAATTTTCCTAATCAAAATAGGGAACTTATTTTTCACTTGTTACTAAACTGGTTTTACCGTTAATTAGTAATAGTGATAGACTGTATCAAGGCTTCATTTAACGCCTACTTATGTTGTTGTTTGAAATCCTTGATACAGTCATCGAAACCGTTACATTGTTCTAAAAAATCAGACTATGTTTCAATACGTCATCAAACGGATTCTTATTTTTATTCCTACACTCTTGATCATTTCCCTAGTAGCCTTTGGTTTGAGTAAATTGGCTCCTGGAGATCCTGTAGAGTTATTATTAAAAGGGGGTATGGCCTCTAGTCAAAGTGGTCAGATGGCCGATATGTTGGCTGGAGAACGGGTTTACCAAGAGAAAGCCAAAATGCTAGGCTTAGACCTACCTAATTTTTATTTTTCGCTTACCACTTCTGCCTATCCAGATACCTTACATAATGTGGTCAAACAAACTGACCGTACCAATCTGGAAAAATTAATTGCCCAATATGGCAACTGGCCAGAAATTTCCAAATATTATACTTCTTTACGTGCTTTAGAAAAAGAGGTTTTCAAAGTACCTAAAGATAGTGCGAATTATTCGGCTAGGCGTAAGGCAAGAGGTAATATCAAGGAATTGTACATTGTTTATAAGGATGGGGTGATGAGTCGAATGCTTCAGGAAACGACTGATGCGGTGAAATCTCAAGGTTCTTTGAGTCATATTACCCCACTCGCCCAAGAAGTCCAACAAAATTATGCTGCTGTTAAATCCAAAGCAACAGGATGGAAAAACTATATTCCCGCTTTGCGTTTCTATGGATTTAACAACCAATACCATCGTTGGATCACCAATTTCTTTCAAGGAGATTTTGGTTATTCTTATTCCGATTCTCGTCCAGTAAGTAGTAAGATTTGGGATGCGATGAAATGGACGGTGATCATCAACTTCTTCTCTATACTAATTGCCTATATTATTTCTATTCCAATTGGTGTAACGACGGCTGTTAGAAAGGATTCTTTGTATGATCGAATCAGTACAACGACCCTATTTATATTGTATTCGCTTCCTTCCTTCTGGATTGGCACCTTGTTGATTATCTTTTTCACCACCTCTGAATATGGAGAATGGCTCAACTGGTTCCCGACTGGAGGTATTCGTAGCGAAGGAATGGAAGATGCCTCGGCTTTTGCTCGTTTCTTAGATACTGCTCACCATCTCGTTCTACCTATTTTCTGTGTAACTTATGGTTCGCTCGCTTATATTTCTCGACAAATGCGAGGGGGTTTATTGACGGTCATTCGTCAAGATTATATTAGAACGGCTAAGGCGAAAGGTTTGGATAGTAAAAAAATCATTTGGAAACATGCCTTCCGCAACTCCCTATTCCCGATCATTACCCTTTTTGCCTACATCTTTCCTGCTGCGATTGCTGGCTCTGTGGCCATTGAGGTGATTTATACCATTCCAGGTATGGGCTTACTGACGCTTTCTTCTATTTATGCTAGAGATTGGCCAGTTGTATTTACCATCCTAATGTTTGCAGCAATCTTAACCATGATTGGTAATTTGATCGCAGATATGATGTATGCGGTAGTTGATCCAAGGGTTACATTTGAATAATAAAATCTATCAATAAATATGCTTTTCCGAAAAAAACAAGAACAAGAGCTAGAGCAGGCCATATTGGAAAATAAGGACAAAAGTTACTGGGCTAATGTCAAGCGACAATACAAGAAAAATCGTTTGGCGGTATGGTCTTTACGTATTTTTTGGTTCATCTTATTTATAGCTATTTTTGCGGATTTCATCGCTAATGAAAAACCGATTGTGGCTAAATTAGATGGCGAAACCATTTTTCCTGTTTTCAAGCAATATGGGGTTAGTTTGGGTTTGGCGAAATGGGGAGAAAAATTTGTAGTCAATAGATGGGATGAACATGATTACGAATGGTCTGTTTTTCCCTTAATCCCCTACTCTGCGACTAGTCAAGACCGAAGAAACCGTAATTTTGTCGGTCCTTTTGAAGAACAACGCAATTTGAAATCTTGGGCTTGGCGACATTGGTTAGGGACTGATAAGCTAGGACGAGATGTAGCCGCAGGTATGGTGTATGGAACCAGAGTTGCCGTCATGGTCGGTGTGATTTCGATGACCATTGCTTCCTTTATAGGCATTTTTATTGGTGCTTTGGCTGGTTATTTTGGAGATGATAAACTACGCATGTCCCGAATCAGAATCTTCCTCAATATTATCGGCTTTTTTCTAGCAGCATTCTATGCTTTTGTCAATAGAGGATTTGTTATTGGTGAAGCAGCAGATAATGGAGGCGTTTTGACCCAGTTCTTAATCAGCATTCTGATTTTTATAGGGGTCATAGCCCTCTTTAATCTACTAGCTTTCCCCCTGAAAAAAATAAAGTGGTTTGGACAAAAAGTAACGGTAGCATTAGATATTATTATTATGAGAGCAATAGAGGTGATTAATTCTATTCCTAGCCTTTTATTGATTTTATCTATTGTGGCAATTACCAAACCTTCGATTGTGAATGTCATGGTGATTATTGGTTTGATTTCTTGGACGGGTATCGCTCGCTTTATCCGTGCAGAATTACTAAAAGTAAGATCACTAGAATATATTGAAGCAGCGCAGGCGATGGGCTTTAGTGAAAGAAGAATCATCACTCGCCATGCAGTACCTAATGCTTTAACGCCTGTATTGATTGCTATTGCTTTTGGGGTAGCCTCTGCTATTCTTATCGAAGCATTCTTATCCTTCTTAGGTATTGGTTTAGCGGCTGAGGATGTCACTTGGGGATCTCTACTTAATCTAGCAAGAAAACAGTTTTCTGCTTGGTGGTTGGCGATATTTCCAGGACTTGCCATCTTTATCACGATCACCATATTCAATCTTATTGGTGAAGGATTGACTGATGCACTAGACCCTAGATTGCGGCAGTAAGTAACAGCTAAAAAATAACTCCCACATCTTGTTGTTTAATTTGTTGCTATACTTCGTTAAAAAGCCTCGCCGATGCTCGCATCGTCTACGTTTTTTGCCTCGTCTAGCTACAAATTAACCGAACAAACATGCCGAATTTATTTTTTGCTTGTTACTAAGTGATCAAATAAAAGAATTTATAGACATTGTAAAAAAGCACATACATTCTAATGTATGTGCTTTTTTTATGTCTTGATTTACCAATGTATAATAAGGTCATAATAAAAAATGGTTCTTTGACAAATCCCGTGATTTATAAACTTTGTCTAGTAGTTCGTTAAACTTGACAGGTCGCTCCGATGGAGCTTAAAATATTTCTTCGTTTATTTTTCTACTAACAGCTATGCTCCTACGGAGCTAATATGGATAGCTCCGTAGGAGCCTGCCTGTTTGTAGAAAAAACAAAAACAAGGAAAAAAGCT
>JAHDFT010000054.1:6655-16479 GCA_020628015.1 Bacteroidota bacterium | reverse complement strand
AAAAATGGCAAAAACGGCCGCATAGTCTTCTCGATATTTTGAACACCCTACCCTGTTAGGGTCGAGGTGTTGGGGGGGGACTTTTATTTGCTAACGTACTGTGACCGCTATGCGGTCATTAAGAAAAATAGCTAACATACCCAAGTCTAAGTATAAAACCCTCATAATAAGGATTGCACCTTTCCCTCAATATGTCATACACTCGTATCATTTAGTTTATAAGTGATTGTAGTTGTATTAGTCATCAAAAGTGAAATCCCATTGTCTCTTAATCTATAGTGCAATACACAAAAAGCCCTATCAGCATAACTGATAGGGCTTTTTGCATAAGCACCGTACTGATCTGATCATTGTAGTATTAATACTAACATGTCAGAGCGTACATCACAATAGATTGTATCTATTAGTAAGGTAATCCTAGTGCTTTTAATGTTTCTATATTAATATCACCGATAGGTAAGTTATTTTGCTTTTGATAACCTTCTAATGCACTAAGTGTCTTAGAACCGATTACACCATCAATTGGACCTGGATCGAATCCTCTATCTTTCAAGTATTGTTGTAACTGAGAGATAGTATAGGTTGTACGTTTTTCTTCACATAATACCTCAACCCAATCTGTATATTTGCCTGTGTCTGCGATGATTTGTAATGGAATAGATTTGTATTCCGCAGGAATAATTTGCTCATCTACTCTAGCAGGACTTTTTACAACTGTTTTTGTAATGGTTGCATATTCCGCAGGAATGGTAACTTCATCTACTCTAGCAGGACTTTTCAGTACCCTTCTAGTTTCTGTTCTATATTCCGCAGGAATTTCGATTACCTCTGTTTTGGCTGGTTCTGCTAAAACTTGCTTAAATATAGTCTCATATTTAGCAGGTACTTCTTCCCAACACATAATGTAACAATCTTCTGGATTGACAGAAGTACAACCAGCATATCGTTTCTTTCTAACCCACTTTCCATGTCCTTCAGATACCAATACTTTCTCACTACGAGTTTCATATCTTGGAGGCATTTCTCTAATACGTGTAGATGCTTCTTTAACTAAAATTTGCTCTGTAACTGTTTCATATTCAGCAGGAATAGGCACCAATTTAGTAGATGCTTCCTTAACCAATACTTGTTCTGTAACCGTTCCGTATTCAGCAGGAACAATCACTTTCTTTACCCCTTCTTCTTTTACTAAAACAGTTGTTGCACTTTCTACAATACAATCTGGAACTTTACATTTAGCATAACATTTACCAGGTGCATTAGGACGAGGTGGAAGGTCATCAAAAGCAGATTGTGTATTTCCTCCTGCGGTTAATTCTTGGTATTCTGTCATTACAGGCGCAGCTGCTGGTGCAGGAGCAGCTACAGGCGCAGGAGCTGGTTGAACTACAGTAGTAGATGCTGGGGCAGGAGCTGTCTCATTGAGGGTTGGAGCAGCTACATCTACTGCAGGGGCAGTTGTTGTTTTCTTCCCACTTCTTGATTTTTGACCTTGTGCAAAAATAGTGCTACAAGCAAACAAAAAAAGTAAAGAGAGACATAAAACCCTAAGGGTATTTACTTTGTTCATAGCGTTCGATTTATTTTAGTTTATGTTATTTAGTTCTTATAATCAAAATAAAAAACAATACACTTGATATTTGTGTGGTTGAAAAAAAATGTAATAACAGTTTTCAATATGTTATCAAATGTACAAAAAAATGATAATAATGTATTAATGATAAGATAGAAAAGTAACAATTTTGAATGGTTGATGATGTTAAATTTCAAACAATCATTAAGCTGGATTAGTATAAGATTGATCTATTAGTTTAATCGTTTTTTTAGTCTGGGATAAATTTTTTTGTAACATGTTAGTAGTTAGGTTGTTATGGGTGAGTTTGGTTGGTATTAGTAAAGTAGCGTAGACTGTATGCATCAATAAGATTACTTAAAATTACTAATTAAATTGATATTTCCTACATAAATTAATTACAATATAATGAAAAGAATTAGGAAATGGTAATATCCAATATTGAATTTATTATGTATGTATTGATGGTAATTGTATATTTAAATATTTTATTGCAATTTGTCAAGTAAAATCTATAAGCTAATCAAGGAACTTTGTACTGATTAGTGTGTTTTATTTTGGGTATTAGTTAAGTAATAAGGCAAAGATGAACGATCCATTTTATGCCCAATTGGTGGGTATTTTAATATAAATAATTTGAAGTGTAATAAAAATAGGTGTGTTATTTTTGAAATATTACTAAAACGTTTACTTTTTTCTGTATTTTTGCAGGCCGTTTTTCAAATAATGAATGACAACTATTATCGTAACTATTTAAGTATTATTGAATTATGTTGAACTTAATTCTTTTTGGTCCTCCAGGTAGTGGTAAAGGAACACAAGCTACTCGATTAAAAGAGCGTTATCAACTATTGCACATTTCTACAGGTGATCTGTTGAGAGAAGAAAAAGCAAAGGGGACGGTTCTTGGCTTGGAGGCAAAGAAGTTTATGGACGCTGGTGAATTGGTGCCAGATGCTGTGGTTATTGGGATGATTGAGAGTAAATTGGATGAATATGCCGATAAAGTGAATGGAATCATCTTTGACGGTTTCCCTCGTACTGTTGCACAGGCAGAAGCTTTGGACGATTTATTGAATGCCAAAAATACTTGTATTGCTAAAGTACTTTTCTTACAAGTAGAAGAGGAGGAGTTGGTAAAACGTATTTTGGAGCGTGCAAAAACTTCTGGTAGAGCAGATGATGCAGATGAAGCAACGGTTAGAAGACGTATCGTGGAATACGAAAACAAGACGGCTCCAGTAGCAGAATATTACCAACAGTTTGACATCGTAACCAAAGTAGCTGGACAAGGATCTATTGAAATGATTACAGAAGCACTAGCCGCACAGATTGATGTGTTGATCTGAAGGAAAGTGGTTTTTCAATTATTGCGATTGATTTAATTGGTTGTTTTTTATAGTAAAACAAAGATAAAAGACTTCAATCATCACTTATTTTTGTTTCGATATACGTTTTAACCCTTTATACGAACAAACGTCCGTAAGGATTTGGCATCATTTGTAGCATAAAAACTAATAGATAAGCTAATATGAAAGGAGGTAATTTTGTTGATTATGTTAAAATTTGCTGTCGATCAGGAAGGGGAGGAGCAGGTGCCGTTCATTTTAGACGGGAAAAATTTGTACCCAAAGGAGGACCTGATGGCGGAGATGGTGGTAAAGGAGGTAGTATTATACTTAGAGGAAATGCTCAAAAATGGACTTTACTACATCTAAAATACCGTAAACATGTTGTGGCAGAACATGGAAAACCAGGTGGGAAAGCATTGTGTTCGGGAGTGAGTGGTAAGGATGTGATTTTAGAAGTGCCACTTGGTACAGTAGCTAAGGATGCAGATACAGAGGAAGTGGCGTGTGAAATTGTAGAAGATGGGCAAGAGTTTGTCTTAGTGCCTGGTGGTCGTGGTGGTCTAGGGAATAACCACTTCAAATCACCTACCAATCAAACACCTCGATATGCTCAACCTGGTGAAGAGGGTCAGGAAGCTTGGAAAATCTTAGAGTTAAAAGTATTGGCAGATGTGGGCTTAGTAGGCTTTCCGAATGCTGGAAAATCTACCTTATTGGCTTCGATTTCTGCGGCAAAACCTAAAATTGCTTCCTATCCTTTTACAACACTCACCCCCAATTTAGGCATCGTTGCTTATCGAGATGAGCAGTCTTTTGTCATGGCAGATATTCCAGGGATTATTAAAGGAGCGCATAAAGGAAAAGGCTTGGGGCATCGTTTTCTAAAACATATAGAACGGAATGCAAGTCTATTATTTATGGTGCCTGCTGATACAGAGAATATTAAAGAGGAATATGAAACTTTATTGTTTGAGTGTGAAGCGTATAATAAAGCCTTATTACATAAAGATAGAATATTAGCGATTACCAAATCAGATTTGATTGATGAAGAAATCCAATCTTGGTTAGAAGAAGATTTACCTCAAGGTATTCCTATCATTTTTATTTCCTCCATTACTGGTGCTGGTATTATTGAGTTGAAGGATATGATTTGGAAACAACTTAATGCACCAGTTGAGTGATAGTAAGTGATGGATTAGAAATACATTCCTTAAATAGTTATCCCATTCCCTAGTACATCAAAGAAGAAGCATGACATCATCAATCTCTACCAAAAGCTGGATTTATCTATTGGTTGTTTCTTTTATATGGGGTAGTTCTTTTATATTAATGAAAAAGGGACTGGTTGCTTTCTCTCCTTTCCAAGTAGCCTGTATGCGTATTTTCTTTAGTATGCTGGCCTTATTTCCATTTATTTTATACCTCAAAAAGCTCAAAAAAGAACAGTTTTGGGCTATTGCTGGTGTTGCCTTTCTAGGAAGTGGAATTCCACCATTTTTGTTTACTACTGCCCAAACGCAAATTACTAGTGCAGCTACTAGTATCATCAATTCGTTAACACCACTATTTGCTTTGATCGTTGGGGTGATCTTTTTTCATATGCTTTTTTCTTGGCGAAAACTCTTCGGCGTTTTACTGGGGTTAATTGGTGCTACCTTGTTGATTTTATTGTCTACTCCTTTGGAAGCAGGAGGGAATAATTGGTATGGGATTTTAGTAGTTTTGGCTTCTCTTTGTTATGCTTTAAGTGCCAATTTTATTAAAACTTATTGCCAGAATATTCCACCAATTGCTTTAAATGTTGGTGTGTTTTTTATGATTGGGCCTTTGGCTGGAATTGGCTTGTTTAGTACTGATTTTATAAGTGTTTTAGTACATCAACCTGATGCTTGGATAGCTTTGGCATATGTGTTAATCTTGGCTGTATTTGGTACTGCTTTCGCTAGTATTCTCTTTTTTAAATTAACACAGGAAACAGATGCCTTATTTGCTTCTACAACCACCTATTTAATTCCTATTTTTGCTATAGGCTGGGGATTTTTAGATGATGAAGTGATTGGTTGGGAATATGCCATAGGCTTGGGACTGATTTTAGCAGGGGTTTATTTGGCTAGTAGAAAATGAATGTGTATTATGTACTAGAATTCTTTAAAATAATAGAACGAAACTGAAATTATGGATAATCCAACAAATCCTATTGTCGCTTTTATGCGTAGCCAAATAGGGCAAGATTCTAAGAATAGTCCCTCGGCAGCAGGAAGGTTTTTGAATGGAGTATTGAAGGAGGTTGATGCAGGTAGATTAGTAATGGAATATACGATACATAAGGAGATGATTAATCCTGTAGGTGGTTTACATGGCGGAATGACCGCATTAATTATGGATGAGCTAATTGGGGCAACCGTATTTAGTTTGCATACAGAATATCTCTATACTTCAATCAATTTGTCTGTAGATTTTCTTAGACCTGCTAAGTTGGGAGATGTGATTACCGCCACAGCAACAGTAGTACGGAAGGGTAGAAAAGTGATTAATGTAGATTGTATTATTCACCACCAAAATGGAAAAGTACTTGCTAAAGGGACTTCTAATATGGCGATTACAGATAATAAATCTATGTTTGCCAATAGCAAGTAATTGTAAAGAAGCAGGTATTACCAAGTTGAGGTAGCCCCTCAATAATCATCCATCCTAATTTGTAAGGAATTATACTTATATATCTCTAATCCATTAACTTCTATAATCATGATTGCCAATATTAAAAATACACTAAAAGCGATTAAAAATAATCCTGATGTACCAGATATGGTTTTTAGGAAAGGACAGGGCTTGTATTATAGTGGACAAATACAATTATTAACTCAATCAAGTCGAGTTTTTGAGCTATTAGTGAGTGATGAATATGATGATTATGAGGTAGAGTTAACTATGGATGATCAAACAGTTGTTCATAAATGTGATTGTGGAACGAAAGAACTGCTTTGTCATCATCGTATTGGTGCATTGATTCAACTGATGGAGGAAGTACATCGTAGCGCAAGTGAGCCAGAACCGATTGGTAAGGCTTATACTAGAAAGGGGATGATTCGTAGGGTGATGACGGAGCGAAAGGTGAAGGCGGAAAAAGGGGATTATAAAGTGGCATTAGCAGCCAATGATTATGGAGAGCATGAGCTGACCAATGAAAAAGACATTCGCTATAAATTGACCTTTAGAGATATTGAGCAGGAAATCGGTTATTGTTCTTGTCCTGATTATCGACATAATAAACTAGGCACTTGTAAACATTTGATTCATGCTTTTAATTATTTTAAAACCAAGCGAAAACGCAAACGCAAGAAGACGAAGCATACTTATCCTTTTATAGAGATTTTTTTAGATCCACTTAAAGATTATCAAATCAGTTGGTATTATCCACATCCACTAGTTGGAGAGCCTAAAACATTGATTCACAAATATTTTGGCGAACAAACCATACTTGCGAAGGACAAAATATTTGAGTTTTTACATTTTATTGGAGAAGCAGAAGCACATAAACAAATCTATATTCGCCAAGAAGTATTGGATAAAGTAGAACGAGCGTTTAATTTGCAGACTTTGGAAGCAGTAAAAGCACAATATGAACTAGATTTTTCCTTAATCAATGCCAAGCTTTTTCCCTATCAAAAGGAAGGAATTGAGTTTGCGACTTATCGAGATGGGGCAATCATTGCAGATGATATGGGTTTGGGGAAGACAATTCAAGCGATAGGTACCGCAGTATTGAAAAAGCAGTTATTTGATTTTAAGAAAACATTAGTGGTTTGTCCTGCTTCGATTAAAGAGCAATGGAAAAATGAGATAGAGAAGTTTTCTGATGAAAAAGCTGTTGTGATTCAAGGGAATCCGAAGGATCGGGTGGAGTTGTATCAACAGAAAGATACCTTCTTTTTTATTGTGAATTATGAAACGGTGATTAGAGATGTAGAACGCATTAGGCAATATATTAATCCAGATTTTGTGATTTTAGATGAAGCACAAAGGATTAAAAATTATGCGACTAAAACGGCAGCAGCAATTAAGGCATTACCCCGAAAACATGCGCTAGTCATTACAGGTACACCTATCGAGAATCGGCTTATAGACCTTTACTCCATTGTCAATTTTCTCGATCCACAATTGTTGGCTCCCTTATGGGAATTTTCCTATCAACATTGCTATTTCGATCCCAATAGGGCTAATAAAATCAATGGCTATTACAACTTACAATCACTCAAACAACGTTTATCTAATTTGGTCATTCGGAGAGAGAAGCGGCAAGTGATTAAGCAATTGCCACAAATTACCCAATTAGATATTCCCGTACCAATGCATCCCGAACAACGATTATATCACTCAGAATATGCTCAAGGAATTGCCAAAATCATTCAGAAAAAATTCATTACCCCTTTTGACAAGCAAAAACTAATGTTATTACTAGTCAAAATGCGGATGACCTGTGATTCTACTTTTCTAGTAGACCCAGAAAGTAATGTTTCACCTAAATTGAAGGAATTGAAGCATATTTTACTAGAGAAACTCAATATTAAGAAGGAAAAACGGAAGGTGATTATTTTTTCTGAGTGGATTAAAATGAATAATATCATTGCCAAAATGCTTCGGGAAAATAAGATTGGATTTGCTCAATTGAGTGGAAAAGTGCCAGTAAAGAAACGAGGGAAATTGATTGAGAAATTTGAAAAAGATAAGAATTGTTTGGTGCTTTTATCTACAGAAGCAGGTGGAACAGGTTTGAATTTACAATTTGCAGATACGGTCATCAATTTTGAATTACCTTGGAATCCTGCCAAGAAAAATCAACGTATTGGGCGGATAGATCGAATTGGGCAATTGCATGAGCATTTGACGGTGATTAATTTCATTACTCAATCATCCATAGAAACCCGAATTGCCGCAGGATTATTATTGAAGCAAAATTTGTTTGAAGGTGTCCTTAATCCAGCAAGTACAACAGATATGTTGGACTTTTCTACTAAAGGAAGAGGACAATTCTTTGAGCAGATTCAAACGGCTGTAGAGGAAATGTTGGAGCCAAATGTAGAGGAATTTGAAGAATTTGTCGAGGAACAAGATGAATTACAAGAATTAATCGCTTCTACAATTGCGGAAACACCAAAGCCTGAAGAGATAGCGCAAAGTCCACCAACAGCAGCACCAACTGTACCAGAGGAACAAAGACCAACAGATGAATTAGAAAGAATTGTTGCGGAAGAACCTGAAACTTTAGAATCACTTGAAGAACCTGAGCCAGCAGCACCAAGCGTACCAGAGGAACAAAGACCAACAGATGAATTAGAAAGAATTGTTGCGGAAGAACCTGAAACTTTAGAATCACTTGAAGAACCTGAGCCAGCAGCACCAAGTGTACCCAAAGAAGCAACAGTTGTACAAGAAGGAGGGGAAAACTCAGAACCAGCAACAACAAAAGCTCCTGCGAGAGAACATGCACCTACAAGGCAAGAAACAGCTACTACATCCAATGCGAATACAGGAGGTAGTGGGCAGCGAAGTGCCAATTACCAAGCCGAACAAGTGGAACAGGTCATGAATCAAGGTTTAGGTTTCCTAGCAGGTTTATTTAAAATGGCTACAGGACAGGATTTAGGTGCAGAAGAGCAAAGCATTGAAGTCAATCGGGAAACGGGAGAAGTGGTAATGCGTTTTAAATTGCCGATTTGATAAGGGTAGACCAGAGCATAAAACTTCCGTACTCACAGAGATAGTCATATTGTTACCTGTAAGTCATTTGAATATACAATAAAAAAATAGTCGGGAAATTTGTACAGAATTGTAAAGGAGGCATACCACTAGACAATAAGTGATGTTGTAGCAAAACTTATTGTACTAGTGGTACGATTGATTTTAGGAAAGTCAGGATGCAAAAATGTTTTTGTTCCTTTCTTTATAAGAAATATAAAAGTGTAGAATTAAATCTATAATCATAAAGTTTGTTGGAGAAAGAAAGTACATAATCCAACGATAATACCGATTAGAATGATAACCATGACTTTGAGTTTTAAGGTTAATGAATGAGTTTGAAAACTAAAACAATAAAGGATTAGAGTCATTTGCTGTTTCTATCTTTTTAATCTTTAAAATAGCAAAGGTGAACTCTTTTTCAAGCAATAATGATAAAAAAAATAAGCTTGTTAATTAATCCTTGTAAAGCCCAGCATTAGTCCAAAACGTCATTCTATTAAACTTGTGATTTATAGGTCTATATCCGCAAAGGTAATAATTTTTACTACATTTAATTATTGTGGGGTGTTAATTGTTGTTAAGATACAATAGCTAAAGAATTATGAGTGAAGGTAGTCAGATGAAGTAGAAATTGAAGTGTTTGAGGTGACTTTAGGTTAGCCACAACCCCAAGTTTTTCAGGCTTGGGGTAGGGATAACTTTAGGTGATAGAAGAAAATAGGAATAGAAGAAGTATTTTTGTTTAGGTTGTGAGTAATGGTTGATAAAATTTATTTTTCCATTACAGAGTTTTGAGTTTTTTCTTTTCGGATATATTAGTTGTAACCAAGCTGGTCAAAAAAAAGTGCCACGAAATGTGACTTTTTTAAACTTTTTTAATAGTTAGTCGTCTAAAAGCTTTTTTTGTTACAATCTAGGAAAAAAAATTGTAAAAAAAATACAAGGACTATTCGGAATGCCCAGTATGATTAGGCTAAAGCGAAAAATTAAATTCAATATTTGTCTAAGGAACAGTCAAAAAATAAATTTATCAATTAAAATTATTAATTTATCAATTAAAATTATAAATTTATTTTTCACTCGTTCCTAATTGTTGATTTTTGTTTTATTCAAAATCTTTCAAACATTGTTTCAATTCTCTAACATGGGTACCATATAAT
>JAHDFT010000054.1:0-6555 GCA_020628015.1 Bacteroidota bacterium | reverse complement strand
TTATTCAAAATCTTTCAAACATTGTTTCAATTCTCTAACATGGGTACCATATAATTTATTTAAATACCAACTGACCAGCGGAAAGAAAATGGCACAGAGTATAAGTGCGATGACCCCATTTTTTAGAAAATCCATTGTATTATCTGCTATATCATTATAAATAAAAAAGCCACTAAGATAGCCTACAGCAGGTGCAATGGTTGCCAGAAATTTATTGACCTTAATAGATAAATCCAGTTTGCGTACCAATTGATATAGATTGTCCTTTAAACTTACATCAGGCTGAAAAATGTTTTTCAGTTGGATATAAGTAGGTGAGAAAATGGCTATAGCAAAAGGCCAAACAATAATGAAGACCATTAATAAGGGCTTGGCCAATTCTGGAGGAAGCCATCTATAAGTAATGGCAAATAACAATGTTAAACCTAGTAGCAATAGTATTTCCAAACCCAAACTTTTTTTGAGTTCTCCTACTGCTTGTTGGCTACGTTGTTCTAATAACTGGCGAATCTCTTGCTCTTTAAACTGCTTTTGATTCTCCTGTAATTTAGACAAAGCTTCCCAATTATCTTTTAGTTCTTTAAAATCCACAATATATCGCTTCGGTTTGTTATTTATTAGATTTCTGAGTTTCAGGTGCTTGATTGATGTATTTATCATCAATAAGGCTGCATACACATGAAAATTGGCGAATAACAACCCCTTTTAATTGGAACTTCCATTTCCTTAGAGGTCTACTTTACCATCATCTTCTTCAATTTAGATTTAATACGATGTAATTTCACACCAACATTTGATTCCGAAATACCCATGATATTGGCAATATCTGCGTAGCTGTGTTCTTCAAGAAAAAGCATAATGATGGCCTTTTCCACTTTATTAAGTTGATTGATAGAGTGGTGGAGCATTTTCAAGCGTTCTTCCATCTCTGTATCCAGAGGTGCCTCAGCTATTTGATACTCATGTAGTGATAGTTGTTGTTCTTTAGGCTTCCGACTATTTTTACGGAATGCCGAAATAGCGGTATTTAAACCAATCCGATACATCCAGGTAGAAATCTTTGACTGTCCTTTGAAAGAAGGGTAAGATTTCCAGATTTGTAAGAGTATTTCCTGAAACAAATCTTGGCGATCAGTAGAGGTATCACAATAAATGCCACAAATCTTGTGGATGATACCTTGATGTTTAGTTACCAGTTGTATAAAAGATTCGTCTATTTGTTTTTTTGCCATTAGTGTAAAAGCGGATTCAATGAATAAGTTGAGGAACCAGAGAAAATATTACAATATTGAGCAAAATAATTATTGGATGAAAAGAGTAGTGTGGACATGAGATGTAAGATAAACACTATTTTGTTGAATAATTATTCAATTTTGTTGTAAAAGATCAATCCTTTTGAGAAGAATCCGTATCTTAAAGCATCTTGGAAAACGCCTAAGTGCTTGTTATAAAATTGAATAAATACACAATATTAATCTTTCGCATTTTTTATAAAATTCAATCATGAAAAAAATTTTACTCTCCATTTGTTTGCTTTGTTTCACTTTTCAAGCATTTGCACAGCAGATGATTTCCTACGAAAAATTACAAACTTTTACTGTTGAAGACCTTGAGCAACTACTAGAAGATGTGGGCGCACCTAGTAGTATTTTACAGCCAGAATTTGATGTAGATGTTTATAAAATTTTGTACAAAACACCTTATAAACATCCAGATTCTTTGGTTCAAGCAAGTATGGCTTTGGCTGTGCCTGTGGATGCACCTTGTTTATTGCCTTTAGCGAGTTATCAACATGGAACACAAAGCAAGCGTGCTAATGTACCAAGTACTTTGGGTGGCGGTCAATGGGAAGTGGCAACGATTTTTGCCTCTTTTGGTTATGCTGTTGCGATGCCAGATTATTTGGGAATGGGTGATAGTGATCCTAAGGTAACGATTCATCCCTATATTCACTATTTTTCTCATGCCAATACGGTGATTAATGGTATGCGTGCGTCACGTGAATTATTAGCAGAAAAAGAGGTCGCTTTGAATGGGCAAATTTTCTTGTTTGGGTATTCACAAGGGGGCTATGCTACATCAGCAGCACAAAAAGAAATTGAAGAGAAATATGCAGATGAATTTGTCATTTCAGGCTCTGCTCCTATGTCTGGCCCTTATGATTTAAAGGTGGCACAGGTAGAGCAAATAGCTTCTGATGAACCTTATGCGACACCAGGTTATTTGCCTTTTATCCTTTTTGGGTACCAGTCTATTTATGAAAATCTATTCAATTCTTTTGAAGAATTTTTAGTTCCCCCTTATGATTCAATTTTACCCCCTTTATTCTATGAAGGGAATACTTCGATAGGTGCGATCAACAATGTTTGTGCGCCTGTACCCAAAGATATGATTAAGGATAGCGTCATACAAGCATTTGAAACAAATCTTGAGCATCCATTGCGTTTAAATTTGATTGATAATGATCTGGTTGAAGGTTGGCACCCTGTTTCTCCAACCAAAATTTACTATTGTAGAGGTGATGAACAAGTGTCTTATCTCAATGCAGAAAATGCTTATGATGCTTGGACAGCAGCAGGTTCTGAACAATTAGAAAAACAAAACTATGGCAACCTAAGTCACAATGATTGTGCTTTATTGTGTTTTTTAGATGCTAGAGATTATTTCAATAATTTGAAAGCGGAGTGTATTCCTGTAGGGACAAAGGAAAATGTCATTAATAATAGTCGATTTATTTATCCTAATCCTACTCAAAATCAAATTAATATTGCTATTCCAGAAACTAATTTTACAATTACCGTCTACAATACAGTTGGTGCAATTATTGGTCAGTATGATAACACTAGACAAATTGCTGTGAATAAATGGGATAGTGGAAATTATTTCTATCGCATCACTACAGATCGTCATACTTATAGTGGGACTTTCTTGAAGTATTGATGTATTACATTATTCAAATAAAACAGAATATGGACAAAAAACAATCAGATTTAAAGCCTAGTTTACAATGGATCGAACGGCTGACACATGTAATGGATACAGCTATTAGAGTTCCTGGTACCAATATTCGCTTTGGTTTAGATGCCATTGTGGGTTTAATTCCTTTCTATGGTGAATTGGTGACTTATGGTGTTTCTGCTTCTATGGTATTGGCGATGGTGAAAGATGGGGTAAGTGGAAAGGTGGTTGTTCTGATGGTTTGGAATGTCATTAAAGACTCTATTATTGGGTCGATTCCTTTTATCGGAGATATATATGATATTGGGAATAAGGCAAATGTCCGTAATCTGAAATTATTGAAGGAACATCAAGCGGAAGGTAAGCATACAGGTAGTGGTATTGGAACGATATTGCTGGTATTGGGTGCTTTTGTTGGGGTGTTTGTGCTACTGGTAATGTTTATTATTTATGGTGTGGCTTGGTTGTGGAGTCAATTGAATGTGCCTTTGTAAACAAAAAAATAATTAAAAAGCAGGTTTGTTCATCTATAACAAACCTGCTTCATTTCTGTATTCTATTTTTAAAATCGTTTATCTAACCATGCGTCCGCTCAAATTCCTGCATTAAATCTACTAGGGTAGCTACCCCTTCTACAGGCATGGCATTGTACATAGAAGCTCGGAATCCTCCAAAAGTACGATAACCCTTCAAGCCCACACATCCTGCTGCTTCGACAAATTTTAAAAATAAAGGCTCATGTGCTTTATTGATGGTGGTAAAAGTGGCATTCATCATAGACCGATCCTCTGGTCGAGCAATCCCTTTGAATAATGGATTGCGGTCGATTTCCTCATAAAGCATCGTTGATTTCTTTCGATTATCTGCTTCGATTTGTTTGATACCTCTACTTTTGATCCATCGCAAAGTGAGTAAACAGGTGTATATTGCAAATACAGGTGGGGTATTGAAAATAGGTTTTTTGATATGGGTTTGGTAATTCAGCATAGAAGGAATTTTTCGTTCTACACGTCCTAGAATATCCTTTTTTACAATGACCAAAGTTGTCCCAGCAGGACCTAAATTCTTCTGTGCGCCTGCATAAATCAAATCAAATTGGCTGTAGTCCCTTTGTTGAGAAAAAATATCGGAAGACATGTCCGCAACAATAGGAATACTTGTTGTAGGCATTTTATGGATTTGCGTGCCACAAACGGTATTATTGGTGGTGATGTGCAAATAAGCATAAGAAGAGTAGAGTAAATATTCTTTAGGGATAAAAGTGTAATCAAATTTTTTGGAAGTAGCTATAACTTTTGTTTTTCCGAATACTTCTGCTTCTTTAATGGCTTTTACTGACCAAACCCCTGTATCTAAATAAGCTGCGGTACCATTATCTGGTAATAAATTATAAGGCACCATACAAAACTGCATACTTGCGCCTCCTGTTAAAAATAATACGGCATATTCTTCACCAAGTCCAAGAATTTCTTTTACTAATGCTCTTGCCTCTTCAAAAATCGCTTCAAACTCTTTACTTCGGTGAGAAATTTCTAGTACAGATAAGCCTGTATCTTCGTAATTGACAATGCCTCTGGCCGCTTCTAATACGGCTATTCGGGGTAACGTTGCAGGCCCTGGGCAAAAATTAATTTTGGTATCTGTAAATGTGGTAGTTGTTTGTTCCATCTCTATTGTTTTTGGCAGTTAAGTAACAGCTACAAATTAACCGAACAAATATGCCTAATTTATTTTTTGCTTGTTACTAAATAGTCCTATTTTATGGTTTTTTGGAGTGAATGGTGAATCAATCAATCATTCAATAGATAATTATTAAGCGATTCACCATTCCTTACTTATTTCATTTTATTTACAGTAGTACACCTTTCTTGGGTGATTAGGCCATTTGACCATAAAGTTCTTCTTGTTGTTTTAATATTCTATCTGCTTTTAAGTATTCATCATAATCTAATAAGCTGTCAATGATGCCATTTGGGGTGAGTTCGATGATTCTATTGGCAACAGTTCTGACCAATTCGTGGTCATGAGAGCAGAAAATCATATTGCCTGTAAATTCTCTCATGCCTTTGTTGAGTACGGTAATGGATTCTAGGTCGAGGTGATTGGTTGGCTCATCCATTAGCAGGAAATTAGGAGCTGCTAACATGCTTTTGGATAACATACAACGCACTTTTTCCCCTCCAGATAATACGCTCGAATTTTTATAGACTTCATCTCCTGAAAAAAGCATTCTTCCTAGAAAACCTCTGATAAATTGCTCGTCTTTTTCTTCTGAAAATTGACGCAACCAATTCATTAGGTCAAGGTCATGTTCACCAGAAAAATATTCCTCATTTTCATTTGGCAAGTATTCCCAATTAATGGTTTGGCCAAATTCATAAGTTCCTGTATCAGCAGCCAATTTACCAGCTATAACGTCAAAGAAAGTGGTCATGGTAGAAGAATCGTTGGCCAATAAAGCCACTTTATCTCCCTTATTTAGGCTAAAGGTGACATTACTAAACAATAACTTTCCATCTACGTTACGTTTACTCAAATTTTCGACTTTGAGTAACTCATTACCTGGTTGGCGTTCTGGTTTGAAATGAATAAAAGGATATTTACGACTCGAAGGTTTGATTTCCTCTAAATTCAATTTTTCCAAAGCCTTTTTTCTACTCGTTGCCTGACGTGATTTAGAAGCATTGGCACTAAATCTTTGAATGAAAGCCAATAATTCTTTACGTTTATTTTCTACTTTTTTATTCTTATTAGCGGTTTGTCTAGCCATTAATTGACTGGTTTCGTACCAGAAAGTATAATTACCAGTATAAATCCGAATTTGCCTGAAATCTATATCACAAATATGCGTACAAACCATATCAAGGAAGTAACGGTCGTGAGATACGACAATTACGGTGTTTTTGAAATCAGCCAAAAAGTCAGATAGCCAAGTTACAGTACGTGCATCTAGGTCGTTGGTAGGCTCATCGAGTAATAAGATGTCTGGATTACCAAATAAGGCCTGTGCCAACAATACCTTTACCTTCTCTGAACCACTCAAATCCTTCATTTGTTTGTAGTGCAAATCTTCCTTAATCCCCATATGACTCAATAATTCGGCTGCATCACTTTCAGCAGTCCATCCACCCATTTCTCCGAATTCATTTTCGAGATTGGCAGCATGTAATCCTTCTTCTTCTGTTGCATCTGGATTCATATAAATGGCATCCTTTTCTATCATGATGTCATACATCTTCTTATGTCCCATAATCACTGTATTCAAGACTTCATGCTCTTCAAATTCAAAGTGATTCTGTTTTAAAACAGCCATTCGATTATTGGGTTCTAAAGAAACACTTCCTCTAGTAGGTGTTTTTTCACCAGAAAGCATTTTGAGAAAGGTGGATTTACCTGCTCCATTGGCTCCAATAACACCATAGCAATTGCCTTTGGTAAATTTCAAGTTTACCTCATCAAATAGAATGCGTTTTCCGTATTGTAGACCTAAATCATGTACACTTAACATGGACAATTATTTTTTATTTTATTTAGTAACAGTAAAAAAATAATTTCCTCATTTTGATTGATAAATTTACCCCTATACTGCGTTAAAAA